>JAQIBQ010000606.1 GCA_027859005.1 Prolixibacteraceae bacterium
CCTGGAAACGAATTACTATTCAACACTTCATAAAAGGCTTGGATTTCAATTCCTTTATGATTTGTTTTTCCTGCATTGGCACCAAAGAAGTTTTCCTCCGAAATTCTTTTGGTCAACAACAAATTATTCAATTGTATGATATAATTACTTAGATCAAGATAAAAACGATTTTGAAGTGCTGTTACCCGAAATCCTAATTCGTATTGATACCCTTGTTCAGGTTTGAGATTTGGATTTTTATTGCCATTAGGCATTAGCGTTTCTTCGAGCGATGGTGCCGAAAAACCGTGCCCTAGTGAGGCATATGATGTTACGCTTTTTGAAAACTCATAATTCAATCCAACCCGGGGTGATACTATTATTGGATAAGTGTACTTCTCTGTCTCTGAAATTTCATTGGAATAGGCATAGTTTAATAAGTTTATATTGATGCCACCTGTAACAACAAGTTGCTCTATAGGATGAAAATTCATCATTCCAAATAAGTTTCCATACTTACGGTTTTCATTAATACGATTAATCAGTATCTCATCTTTTTGGGTTTGCCATAAGTAATTTTCAAAAAACACCTCTGTTCCTAGAATAGCTTCAGCCTTTGTAAATTGGAATTTAAGCTGATTTCGAAAACCAACTGTTTTAGATAAATCAGACAAATCGTTAAAAGGTCTACGTTCAAAGGAATTTGAAAAGCCACCAAAAAAAGTTGCTTTGTTTGAAACAGTATTGAATAACCTGCTGTTAAGCGTTGTACCAACAATAAACCTTTCACTTTGCTCGTAGCCTTTTGCCTGAAACCAATTAGGAGCAGCACTCTTAGGCGAATTCAAAAACATCTCTTCTGTAATTGAGCTTGGTATTTGAGCATTTATATTGGAATACAAGGCTGTTAAACTAATTCTGCTTTTCCCTACTAGGCCGTAACCCGTAAATAATGCCGAATATTTTTTTAACTTGTTATTTTCCCTATATCCATTTGAATTTATTTGGTTTACAGAAACCGACATTGCAAAATCATTTTTCTGGTAGCTGCTTTTCAGCTTTAACATTCTTGTTGAATAATTCCCTAGCATTGTCTCCATCTCGATTGTATGATCGGGCTGAAGTGTTGTTAAATTTAACGTACCTCCAAGTCCTGAGCCAAAAAGAGCAGAACTAGGACCTTTAATTACTTCAAGTCTACCAATACTTGTTCCATCAATATTTTCAAGAGTAGAAACACCGTTGCCATCGGTTAATGGAATATCGTTCAAATAGGCTTTTATTCTATTGGTAGAATAAGGTGTACGGCTCCCCATTCCGCGGATTACAATTCTATTGGTTGTGTAGGTTCCTTCGTGCATATAAACACCGGGAATTGTATTCAATTGGTTTGAAAGTGAAATCAATTGTTGCGATTTCAACTGCTCAAGAGATAATACAGCTATACCTCCAGTTACCTTCAATAATTTACCCTCAAACAAATTAGCTGTTACCGTTATTTCAGGTATTGTTATTGAATCTGATAGCGTTTCGGCACATGTCCGATTGACTAAAAATGCAAGGAACAAGAAGAATAGAATATATTTTCGCATTGTTTTAGTTTTCAAATACAAATTAACTACTCTTCGGTATAAGGCAATAAACGAACAATCTTTCCAGGATTTTCGATGGCAACATAAACATATCCATCAGGACTCATTTTTACATTTCGAACTCGTCCAATTTTATCCAATAATATTTCACGATGGATGACTTCTCCGTTTTCAAGCACCAATCGTTCCATATTCTGGAATTTAAGCGAACCAATTAAAATATTGTTTTTCCATTCAGGGAATATTTCACCAGTAACGAATGTCATTCCACAAGGAGCAATTGAAGGCACCCAATATTTAACGGCTTGTTCCATTCCATCTTTTTCCTTCAAATCGGTAAATGTTGTTCCATCGTAATTAATACCGTACGAAATAATTGGCCAACCGTAGTTTACCCCAGGTTTAATTAGGTTCAGTTCATCTCCGCCACGTGGGCCGTGTTCGCTTTCCCAAATCTGACCAGTTTCAGGATGCATATCGGTTCCTTGAGGGTTCCGGTGTCCATAACTATATATTGAAGGAACTGCTCCTGTAGTATTTACAAATGGATTATCGCTAGGAATACTACCATCGTCGTGAATACGATGAATTTTGCCGTTGGTATTACTTAAGCTTTGTGGGTTGAATTCACGATAACCTCTGTCGCCAATTCCAAAATACAAATAGCCTTCCTTGTCAAAAGTTAACTTGCATCCAAAATGGTAAGACTTGTTCGTATCGGGGAAACCATTAAATATCTTTTCAACATTGACTAACTTGTTCCCATAAAGCTTTGTTCGAAGAATAGATGTATTCCCACCTTCTTCTCCTTCAGTATCGGCAGGGTCTGAAAATGAAATATACAACCAACCATTCTCAGCATAATTTGGGTGAAGTTTTAAGTCCATCAAACCACCTTGTCCTTTTACATATATCTCAGGCAAGCCATCAATTTCATGCAACTTAGTTCCGTCAAAACGATACAAAATTCCTTTGCGTTCGGCAATTAACAAATCGCCATTGGGTAAAAACTCGAGCCCCCAAGGGATTTCCAATCCTGAAACAACTGTATCGACAAAAAATATAATTTCTTCTGAATTGTTAATTGGCGAAGTTTGAGGAGAATAACTGGCATCCAATTCTTCTGGAATTCCACCTTTGACATATTTTGCCAAAGCTTTAATTTCAACTTCAGTGAAAGTCTTACTAAAACCAGGCATTCCCATGTCTGGTCGGCCCTTTGTGATTGATTCAATTAGTAATTCATTTGAATTACCATACATCCAGTCTTTTTCAACAAATTTTTCCAGCTTAAATCCATGGCAGCCAGCACAATAATTTAAATAATTAGAGGCTGCAATTTCTTTCTCGTTTGATTTTCCACAAGAAACAATAGAAATAAAAAGTGTTAGAATAATGAATGACATAGAAACAAAAGGCAATTGCTTTTTCATGAGATTGGATTTAATTGAGTTAACGAATATACCTATACTATAAACAGTATTACCTCGATGAGGTTTATTTACTGATTGTTATAATGATGTTAAAAAGAAATATCATAATAAATTCCGTTTGGCAACGTTTTTGTATGAAGAAGGATCAAATCATTTAGCCATGAGAACACAAATCTTTTCTTTATTTTTTGCTCTTGGAGTTTTACTTTCAGGAACTCTTTTTGCAAACGAAACATTCAACAATCAAAAAGAGATTGACAATGAAAAAATCTCGGTATACCCAAATCCTGTAAGTGATAAAGGTGTTTTACAAATTGAGTTGGATGAATCAAGCAATGCAAAAATAGAATTCTTCGACCTTAGTGGTAAAAAAGTGAAAGAAATTAAAAAAATCAATTTAGATGAAGGAACAAACAAAATTGAGTTTAAAACCACAGAACTAAACGAAGGATTCTATTTCTGCAAAGTCTCTACAAGTCTATGGGTTAAAGCCACAAGAATTGTAGTTCGACGATAATTTTTTTATAGGATTGAATAGCGCAAATTTTATGGTAAGTTGAGCCTCGCAAAAAGCGGGGCTTTTCTTTGTTTTAAAAATTGCCGCAAATCATTTTTTTCTAACTTTACCCAGCTTATTTAAAAATATAAAAGCATGTCAGTTCATAAAGAAATAAGAAAAGTAACTACTCATGTACTTTCAGAAATGAAACACATGGGCGAAAAGATATCAATGTTAACTGCCTATGATTTCAGTATGGCTAAGTTGGTTGATCAAGCTGGAGTTGATGTAATTCTGGTAGGTGACTCGGCATCGAATGTTATGGCTGGTCACGAAACAACCTTACCAATTACACTTGACCATATGATATACCATGGCAAGTCGGTTGTTAAAGCTGTAACCCGGGCCTTAGTTGTAGTTGACCTTCCCTTTGGAACCTACCAAGGAAATTCAAAAGAAGCTTTAACCTCTGCCATTCGAATAATGAAAGAAACCCATGCCGACGCAGTGAAATTGGAAGGCGGAAAAGAAGTTATCGAATCGGTTAATCGTATACTCTCTGCAGGTATTCCAGTAATGGGTCATTTGGGCTTAATGCCACAATCAATTCATAAATACGGCACCTATACCGTTCGTGCCAAGGATGACGAAGAAGCGAAAAAATTGATTAGCGATGCAAAGCTCTTGGAAGAAGCCGGGTGCTTTGGTATTGTTTTAGAAAAAATACCTGCTGAGCTTGGCACTAAAGTATCGGAGTTATTAAAAATTCCAATTATTGGAATTGGTGCAGGAGGTGGTGTTGATGGACAGGTATTGGTATTACACGATATGTTGGGAATAACTCAAGAATTCTCACCTCGCTTTTTACGCCGCTATCATAATCTTTCTGCAGAAATTAAAGGCGCTGTTGGTGCCTATGTCGAAGATGTTAAATCGAAAGACTTCCCAAACGAGAAAGAACAGTACTAAAATCACGAAAAATGATAAAGAAAACTTACACATACAATACAAAACTGAAACTAGTTATTGCACTGTTTGCTTTAGTACTTACGATGCAACATTCATATGCACAAACTTTTTGCACTCAGGATGGTAAAGATCAATATACTGGAGTGAAAGATGGCTATCGTTACGAATTATGGAATCAGAACGCAAAAGGAACTGCATGTATGACCATAGGTGACGGGGCATTGTTTAGTGGCGAATGGAGCGGAATAGAAAACTATTTAGCTCGCAGAGGATTGAAATACAATGAAACTCAAGAACACCAAGATATTGGATTATTCTATTCTAGCTACAATTGTAACTACAATCCAACGCCCGGTTCAGGTGGAAATTCATATCTATCGATATACGGTTGGACTGTTGACCCTTTGATTGAATTCTACATAGTTGAAGATTGGAGAAATTGGATTCCATCGATGGCTGCTGGTGCCGTTTCAAAAGGTACAATTGATGTGAATGGTAGCATTTACGATATATACGAAAACACAAGAGTAAATCAACCATCAATTAAAGGCAATACAACTTTCCAACAATATTTCAGTATTCGCAGAGATGTTAGAAATAGTGGAACGATAAGCATTACAGAACATTTCGACATGTGGGAATCACTAGGAATGGATTTGGGTAAAATGTACGAAGTATCTTTTGTTGTTGAAGGTTACAAGAGTAACGGAAATTTTGAATTTACCGAATTGGATGTATTTTTAAGCGATACCATTCTTCCTGTTAAGGAATTGCCTATTAAAAATACAAACATTAGTATCTACCAAAATACAAACTCGGGGAATATTGCTATCGAACTCGATGAAACAATTTCAAATGCAACTATCAGAATTTATGACGAAGCAGGTAGAATTGTATTCACTGAAGAAAACACGAATGAAAGTAAACTTGATGTTTCAGGTCTCAAAAATGGAATTTATATTTTGAATGTAAAAAGTAATAAGCTTGATTATAAAACCAAGTTATAAGTACAATAGATTGGTAAATTAGAATAAAAGAAGGCCGCAGGAAACAATTCTTGCGGCTTTTGTATTTTCATTACCTACCTTTGAGCCAAATAAAAAATTCAGATGCAAGTAATCTACGAAGACAACCATATAATTGCGGTAAATAAAACCGGCAACGAAATAGTGCAAGGCGATAAAACCGGCGATACACCTTTAAGTGACTTGGTAAAAGTGTACATCAAAGAAAAGTACAATAAACCTGGGGATGTATTCCTTGGTGTACCTCATCGATTGGATCGGCCAACAAGTGGGGTCGTGCTATTTGCCAAGACAAGTAAGGCATTAACTCGACTTAACAATATGTTTCAGGAAAAAGATTTAATTAAGAAAACCTATTGGGCAGTTGTTGATAAATTACCAGAAAAGGATCAAGGCACCTTGCACCATTGGATTGTACGAAACACCAAACAAAACAAATCTTACGCTTACAATACTGAAAAGCCTGAAAGTAAAGAAGCTTTTTTAGATTACTACTTGAAAGCATCTTCCGATAACTATCATTTACTAGGAATTAATTTAAAAACGGGAAGGCATCACCAAATACGGGCACAATTAGCTACAATTGGTTGTATCATAAAAGGAGATTTGAAATATGGAGCACGCCGTTCGAATCCCGATGGAGGAATTCATTTACATGCGCGTAAAATTGAACTAGAACATCCGGTTTCAAAAGAAAAGCTCACATTAACAGCTCCGGTTCCCGATGATGCTTTGTGGAAATT
>JAQIBQ010000580.1 GCA_027859005.1 Prolixibacteraceae bacterium
TGGCTTCAACAGTAAATCGTCGTTCAACGAACTTTTCAAAAAGCATTGCGGCATGACTCCCTCAGCCTATAAAAAAATGCATAAAGTTCCTGAATCATAGGAATAGCCTACTTTACAAATATGTCCAGATTCATAAAGCTGGACGACTCACTTTCTTTTTTCTGTTAAAATTGCCTCACTAACTTAAAAAAGAATAAACCAATTATGAGACATTTTATAATCTTTGTTTTCAGCTTGTTTCTTTTGATGAATAGTTTTGCACAAGATGCAGAACAAGTAAGCGGATGGAATTTTGGAGCACTTCCGGCAGTTGGATTCGATACCGACTTGGGACTTCAATACGGTGCACTAGTCAACCTGTTCTATTATGGTGATGGTAGCAACTACCCCCGATACGATCATTCTCTTTTTATTATGGGATCGAAATACACCAAAGGAAGTGCCGATGCCATTGTTTATTTCGACTCGTTTACCTTAATCAAAAGCATGCGTTTCACAGGCAGAGCAAGTTTCAACCGTAACCAAACTTTTCCTTTTTACGGGTTCAATGGATTCAATTCGGTATACAACCGCGATTGGCAAAACGATATGCATGACGACTACCTTACACGCGCTTTTTACAAATACGATCGTTCGTTAAGCAAACTAACCATCGACCTGCAAGATACCATTCAGGGAACAAATTGGTCGTGGTTTGCTGGTTGGGATTTAGGTTACTATAAAGTTGGAACTGTCGATACCGAGCGACTAAATGAAGGTCAGGCTGAAGATAAAAAACTGCCTGATTCAGATGTGCTTTTCGATAAATACGTCGATTGGGGAATCATTTCAGCCGACGAAGCCGATGGTGGACTCATCAATGGAATAAAACTGGGCATGGTTTACGATTCGCGCGATCGGATGACCAATCCAAACAAAGGAACCTGGTTTGAAATCCTTTATCGTTATTCTCCTACGTTTTTGGGCAACGAAACTTCACACAACAAGATTTCCATTATTCAACGTCAGTATATCCCCATCAAAAAAGATCTTTTAACCTTTGCTTACCGCTTATGGTACCATGCCACTTTAGGGAAGGGACACACTCCGTTTTATGCACAAAATTACCTCACCGCATCAAATTTTTACGAAGGATTTGGAGGCGCAAATACCATACGAGGTATGCCTTTGAACCGAATTGTGTCCGATGATTTTTTGCTCACCAACATTGAGTTGCGTAGTATTCTTGCACGGTTTAAAGTAATGGGACAAAATTGGTACATGGGAGCCAACCTGTTTTTCGATGCCGGACTGATTACCGACCCCATTGATTATTCCGATGCGGCCATATCGGCCAACGATAAAGCCCTTTACTTTTCAACAGACGAAGACTTGATCCATTCAACCGCAGGTTTAGGATTGAAATTTGTGATGAACGAAAACTTTGCCATATCGGCAGAATGGGGAAAATCACTTGACCTTCGTGACGGCGATACTGGTTTTTACCTTCAAATGTCTTATCTTTTTTAAACTAAAAAGTAATGAAGATGAATTGGATTACAAAAATAATTACAGCAGGCATTCTTTTAATCATTAGTTCAACTATATCGAATGCTGAAGAAAAACCCTACGAAAATCCGGAAGTATATCAAATCAACCGACTACCAGCAAAAGCACATTTTCAAAATAACTACACAAGCATTAGCCTTAACGGTGAATGGAAATTCAAAATACTAAACAACCCGGAAGCGAACCCTGAAAACTTCACCGAAACCAACTTCGATGATTCACAATGGGATCATATTACTGTGCCTTCCAATTGGCAATTAGAAGGTTTTGGTCGCCCCATTTACACCAACATCACGCACCCTTTTGAAGTGAATCCACCTTTTGTTCCGCATGAAGGAAACGAAACCGGACTTTACCGCATAAAGTTTGACGCATCGAAAAACGAACAGCGTTCCATTCTTCAATTTGATGGAGTACAATCAGCCTTTTATTGTTGGTTGAACAATGAATTTGTAGGCTATAGCGAAGGAAGCATGTTGCCCGCAGCCTTTGATGTTAGTACAAAATTACTCAACGGATCAAACTGCCTTGCCGTAAAAGTGATTCGCTGGAGCGACGGATCTTACCTCGAAGATCAGGATTTTTGGCGCTTAAGTGGAATCTTCAGAGATGTTCAACTTTATCAGACCAACGACCTGTACATTAAGGATATTGCAGTTAAAACAAATTTGATAAATGATTACAACCACGCTGTTTTTACAGTCGAAATGGAAGTTGAAAACGAAAGTGAAGAACTTTTAGAAGCAAATTATCAGATTCAACTCAGCGATGAAAAAAACCAGTCAGCGGTTTGGTCCCATGATTTGAACGTAAGCATTTCAGCCAAATCAGAGTTACTGCTTCAGTTGAGCGATACCTTAAAAAACATAAAATCATGGAGTGCCGAAATCCCGAATCTTTATCGGCTGCAAATTCAATCAGCAGCCAATGAAAAAATCAGCACAAAAGTGGGATTTCGCAACATCGAAATAGAGAACGGAATTTGGAAAATTAATGGAAAGCGCTTGCTGATAAAAGGGGTAAACCGACATGAATTTAACCAACACAACGGACGAGTAGTTAGTGAAGCTGATATGATTCAAGACATCCGCCTGATGAAGCAAAACAACTTCAATGCGGTACGCACTTCGCACTACCCCGATATTTCGCGTTTTTATGAGCTTTGCGACAGTTTGGGGCTTTACGTGATGGATGAAACCAACCTCGAAAGCCATCAGTTGTGGTGGGAAAAAAATCAATCACCGGTAAAAGATCCACTTTGGAAAGCCGCCATTGTTGACCGTGGAATTGGCATGGTTCAACGCGACAAAAATCATCCATCGATCATTAGCTGGTCGTTGGGAAACGAAGCAGGAAATGGCGAAAATCTTGAAATCATGGCTGAAGAGATTCGGAAAATTGATCCCAGCCGCCCCATTCACTACGAAAGCAAAGAAATTAAACATCACATTAATCCGAGTACCGGAAAAATAAAAGACATTGTGCAAGCCTTAAAAGGTTTTTGGAAAAATGAACACCTGCTTTCCGGCTACGATTTTAATTCGCGCATGTACCCATCGCCCGAGAAGGTAAAATGGATGTTGAAAAAGGATAAAGACCGTCCTGTAATTTTGTGCGAATATGCTCACGCCATGGGAAACAGCACAGGTAATTTTGCCGAATATTGGGAGATTTTTCGCACAGAACCCAGAGCACAAGGTGGGTTTATTTGGGACTGGGTAGATCAGGGTCTCATCAGAAACGATAGCATTTATGGTCAAGTTTGGGCCTATGGTGGCGATTTTGGCGACACCATTAACGACAATAACTTCTGCCTCAACGGGGTTGTATTTCCCGATCGTTCGCCAAAGCCGGCATTAAGCACCATAAAAAAAGTTCAACAAGCTGTTCAGTTTAGCATCGAAAACCCTTTCAATCAAACCTTAAACATTCGCAACGAATACCTATTTGAATCGATTAATTTAGAAAACATTAGCTGGACATTACTTGAAAACGGACTGGAAATAGCAAATGGACAGCTGGATGAAAAAACAGTAGCTGCATCTAATTCTACCAGCATTCAAGTTCCTTTGAAAGAACACATTACCAAAACAGAGGCCGATTATCACCTTACAGTGATTTACCGCATGCCCGAAGCAAGCGCCTGGTGCGAAAAAGGCCATATACTAGCCTACGACCAATTTCTAATTCAAAAAAGAAAATTGTTGGCTAAAATAAATACGGAAGGAAAAATTGAATTCTGTGAGAACGAACAAAACATCATCATTGAAGGAAGCAACTTTAGCTATCGATTCGATAAAGCAAAAGGCAGCTTTACGCAATTGAAGCTGAATGAGGAAACAGTTCAACTGAATGGCCCTGAACCTTCGTTTTGGAGAGCCCCAACCGATAACGACCGTGGTGGTGGTTTATCTCCCTTTGGAAGTTATTCAACCGACTGGGAAAAGGCCGGATACGATGCTTTGATTAAAGAAATAGATCAAATTAAAGTTTCAAGCGAAGGCGATGCAGTGCTTATTGAATGCAAATGTACTTTGACGGGGGACAAAGATCGTATAAAACTTACCCTGCTATGTGAAATAACAAGCGACGGTAAAATACAATTCACCTACAAAATCAAACGTAAAAAGAATACACCTATGCCCAAAGTGGGTAGCTCAATTGCTTTATCGAACGATTTTCAGCAGGTAAAATGGTACGGGCTCGATGGCGAAAGTTATCCCGACCGATTAGATGGAAACCTTATGGGTGTTTATTCTGCTGACATCAACTCGTGGTACACTCCTTATATTAAACCTCAGGAAAATGGAAACCGGGCCCAAGTGAACTGGTGCGAAATAGAAGGTGCTGGAGCTTTAGGAATTCGACTTGAAGGTGAAAGTTTGAACATAAGCATGCATCGTTACGATTTAAAAGAGTTTGCAAACAATACCCATTACTATCAGGTTCGAAATGGGAATAGACTCACTCTCAACATCGACTACCTGCAAGCCGGCCTCGGAGGAGACAACAGTTGGAGTAAATCGGTACATCCGGCTTATTTGATCACCGACAAGAAATTTGAGTTTTCCTATACCTTACAACCTTATCTGATGGAGGAATAAACCACGATGTATTGGAAATACTTAGGTTTATATCTCGAATGGAATTCAATTAAACAAAATTAGAAATGGACGGAAGACGGAAGTCAGAAGACGGAAAAGTCATTCATCACACTTTTCATTCTTCGGTCTCCTGTCTTCGGTCTTCGGTCAATCAAAACAAAAGTAGCTGCAATGAATTGAAAATCACTTGAAGCAAATTGCAGGTTTTTAACCGTTAACTAGAAAATAAAACAATGAAACGAATATACACAAGCTTGCTTCTTGCTCTTATCATGCAAGTTGCACATGCCGAAACATTTGAGTTACGTTCACCCAACAATGAAATTAAAGTAAGCATTTCAACCGACGATGGGCTAAGCTGGTCGGTCAATTATTTAAACGAAAGCATTCTTGCTCCTTCTAAGCTTGAATTAATGGTGAAGAATCATTCCTATTCATTCAGTAAGTGCTCGGCAAAAGAAACGTCGATTGATGAAAAAATAGTTCCGGTATATGGAAAAGAATCCATACTTTTCAACCAGTGCAACGAACTTGAACTGAACTCCAATCAAGGAATATGTATTCAGTTCAGAGCCTACAACAATGGCGTTTCTTATCGGTTTATAAGCAACTTCGACGATGCATTGGTGATTGAAAACGAACTTTCCCAGTGGAATGTAGCCAACTTTAACAATTGCTGGTTTGCTCCGGTTGAAAATTACCAGCAGCCCTTTGAAGGCATTTATCGAAACCTTGAGGTTGCTGAAATTAATAAAGAAGAAATGTCGATTACGCCTGTACTTTTTCAGGATGAAACAAAACCATCGGTATTGATTACTGAAGCAAACATGGAATCGTATCCAGGGATGTTTCTTAAAAAAACCGAACTTGGCTTTGAAGCCGATTTTGCGGAAAAAGCGTCAAAAGAAAGTCTTCAATTATTGGGTAAAATAAGTCCGGTTAAACTCCCGTATTTCACCAAGATGATGGTTCGTAAAAGATCGAATTTCATAGCCGAAGTGCAGGGAACCAGAACTTTTCCATGGCGGGTAATGCTCATCGAAAAAGAGGAGAGGAACCTCATGAATAACTCATTGGTTCAATGCCTGGCTGATTCATGCAGGGTAAAAAAAACGTCATGGATAAAACCGGGTAAAGTGGTTTGGGACTGGTACCATTCATGGGACATTCCCGGAGTAGATTTCAAATCGGGGGTAAACGAGAAAACCTACAAATACTACATCGATTTTGCGGCCAGCAATGGTTTTGAATACATCAACATAGACTTTAGCTGGTCGCCCCTTTTAAAATTAGATAAACCAAAATCAAAAGTTAATCTTCCTGAGGTCATTCAATATGCTACCGATAAAAATGTGGGTGTATTCATTTGGGTGGTTTGGCAAGAACTGAACCGTGACATGGATCGCTACCTTGAACTATTTGAGGCCTGGGGAGTAAAAGGACTGAAAGTCGATTTTATGGATAGAGACGACCAGGATGTGGTTGACTTTTACTACGAATTGGCTGAAAAAGCTGCTCAACATAAACTGATGATTAACTTTCATGGTGCCTACAAAGCCGATGGACTTTCGATTGTTTATCCCAACGTGATTAACCGTGAGGGGGTTTGCGGTTTAGAGCAAAACAAATTCAGCAGTACGGCCAGTGCGCAACACAATTTAATTCTTCCTTTTACCCGAAATGCTGTTGGAATGATGGATTACACTCCGGGTGCCATGCGATACACTACCCCCGAAGAATACAAAAAGAACTGGGGTAAACCTGCAGCCATGACCACCCGTTGTCATCAATTGGCAATGTATGTGGTTTATTATGGCCCATTGCAAATGATTGCCGATGCACCTACCCTTTATTCCGATGATGCACTGAAATTCTTACGCCTTGTTCCCACCACCTGGGATGCAACAGTGCCCTTAGCGGCTAAAACAGGAGAGTATGCTGTTGTTGCCCGAAAAAGCGGCAAAGAGTGGTTCATTGGTGCCATGGCAGGCAATGAAGCACAAAGCATTGAGGTGGATTTAGGCTTTCTCGAAGCCGGTAAAACTTATCTGCTTAAAGCCTGGAACGATGGAGAAGAACTGGCCGCCACCCTACTCTCAACAAAAACAGTCAATAACTCAACGCAGCTCGAAATTAAATTGAACCGTACAGGAGGAGCAGTTTATCACCTTGTTGAAGAATAAACCAGGTGTTTTAGTAAAAATAGAAATTGGAATATTGAAGCATCGATATTCCAATTTTTCATTATGTATACAACTAACGATCAGTGCCCATCAATCCCATACAGCATTAAATAGCCATGATCGAGAATTTTGAATATTTCGTCGCAGTATTCTTTGATGGCCTTTGGGCTACCGGGAAGCGTGAACGTTAACATGTTCCCAATTAATCCGGCCACTCCCCTGCTTAGTAATGCATTGGGAATGTTAGCTCCATACTTTGTTCGGATGTGTTCCATGATGCCCGGAATTTCTTTGTCGAAATAGCTTTTCACCACATCTGGGGTAATGTCTCTTGCCCCAATTCCTGTTCCTCCTGTTGTGATCAATAAATCGTAATTCTGCTTTTTCGATTCTTCAATTAGTACAGAGAGTTGTTCTTTTGAATCGGGAATAATGTCTATAATTACTTCTACTTTTCGCTTATTCGATGTAAAATGATCGCTGGTGAGCTTCGCAAGCAAGGGCCCGCTTTTATCCTCATATTCACCTCTGCTGGCTCGATCACTTAAAGTAATTATCCTTATTTTCCACACACGTGGAACATATTCCAGTTTGTCGCCTTCCTGCAATTTTCCATTACGAAGCACACGGGCGAAAATTCCTTCTTTGGGCATTACGCAATTGCCCACCTCACGAAAAATCTGACAATTTTCGCCATGGCATTTTTTACCAATCTGTGTTACTTCGAGCTCGACATGCTCGCCCACCAGTCTATCGAAAGGTCGCATATCATACAATGGAAATCCAAGCGTTGCAATGTTTTCGGCAAACTCACCAAAAGCAATATTTCGATTGGCTTCCAATGAAAATTTATCGATGCTTTCTTTTCCCAACAAGCTTACTTGACGATGCCAACTACCAGCATGTGCATCGCCTTCAACTCCATTTTTATTCAATTCGATGAACGGTTGAACCCTTTTTATGGTGCCTTTCTTTTCCGATAAGCTGGTCGCTAATACTTTCAATTTCATACGTTTATATTTCCATGACGAACGAACTACCTTCTGGATCCGAAGATATGTCTCTGATGTTTGATGTTTGATGTACCCGTATGGAACTCGCACATTATAATCATACCCTTTTGAGATCACCCGAATCATGCTCGTTTCATATGCAACAATCCTCTATTTTTTCGTCTTTTTCAAAAGTTTGATTTCACCTATTTCCATTTGAGTATCAACCGCTTTACACATATCGTATATTGTTAACAATGCTACACTAACACCCGTAAGCGCTTCCATTTCAACGCCGGTTTGCCCTTGGCATTTTACTTCGGAAGTAACATAAACTCCATAATGATTAAGCATAGCATTAACACTAACCTTTGTAATCAAAAGATTGTGACAAAGTGGTATAAGTTCCGATGTTTTTTTAGCCGCCTGAATGCCTGCTATTTCAGCAACCGTAAGAACATCGCCTTTCTTTATCTTATTTGCTTTGATTAACTCAATGGTAGTCCTCTGAAGTTTTATATATCCTTCGGCAAGCGCTTTCCTTTTCTGAATTGGCTTTTCACCAACATCTACCATCCGGGCTTTTCCATCGTCATCGATGTGTGTAAGTTTAATATCACTCATTTTTCTCTATCGTTTTATAAAGCCTTTTCTATCCTTGTTATATTTCGTTCAGATACTTTTCTTACCCTCCAATATTGTAAAATTTTCCTGACTTATTTTTTGAGCCGGATTTTGGTTTGCATTGTACTGCTTTCTCCAAAGCTCCTTTAATTCCAAATTCTTTAATATTGAAACAAGAGTCGTTAAACAAACAGGGTTTAAACCCTCCGCTTGCTGAAAGTCGAATACGATTACAACTCAGACACTCGCCACCTTCACCACCTTCAACTTTTGAAAATTCTCCTGATTCCAAATCCATTTGATGAATAAAGCGAACTTTCAGTCCCTTTAGTTTAGTAAATTCCTTTACTGCAAGGGCATCGGGCTCATCAGAACTTTTCATTATTACACAATTGATTTTTATGGGATCGAAACCCACTTCAATTGCCTTTTCAATTCCACGAAAAACATCGGAAATTTTTCCTCCCCGTGTAAGATCAAAATATTTATTATTATCAAGCGTATCCAAACTTATATTCACCCTTTTCAATCCTGCCTGAAATAAATCAGCAGCATATTTTTCCAATAAAACACCATTGGTAGTCATAGCCAAATCGATTACTCCTTCAACATCCGAGATCATTTGAACCAACTTAACAATACCTTTTCGAACCAATGGCTCACCACCCGTTAAACGTACTTTTGTAATCCCTTTTTCTACCGATTCTCTAACGACATCAACGATTTCTTCGAAAGAAAGTAAGTCTTCGTGTTTCATTAAATCTACACCTTCGACTGGCATACAATACTTGCAACGTAGATTACATCTATCGGTGACTGATATACGTAAGTAATTTATCTTTCGATTAAAGCGGTCGTACATTAACTAAATCTCCTTTTTCTATTGTTTTCACACCAATTGGAATTTCCATCAAAGCATTGGCTACCGTCAATGCAAGTATGTGAGCCGAACCATTGTAAGGCAATAATTTTACCTTACCCGACTTTGTAATATTTACAGGTAAAAACTCTAATCGATCTGCTTTTTTTCGTTTAAAATCGTCGATAAATACGCATTTAAAAGTTTTCACCATTGGCTGATGATTCATAAGTCCATATAAAAGTTCTTTCCCAATAAAATTTAACTGGACAAATGAAGAGACAGGATTACCAGGAAATCCTAATACATACTTATTATCTTTTTGGGCAAATAAAGTATGCTTGCCTGGTTTAGTGGCAATAGATGTAAACAAAATATCATAATCCAACTCCATTAATACCTGAGGTACATAGTCATAATCGCCAACTGAAACACCTCCCGAAATAAAAATTACATCGGTTAGTTTTGCCACTGATAGTATTTTCCCTCTAATTTCTTCTTTTGTATCGGCAACAATCCCAAAGTATTCAGCAATCATTCCCATTTCTGTTAATTGAGCAATCATTTGATTACCATTACTATTACGAATTTGACCAGGCTTAGGAATAACATATGGTTCTACCAATTCAGATCCAGTTGAAAGAACAGCAACTTTTGGTCTGCGATACACCTCAACATTTGATTTACCTACACCAGAAAGAATAGCAATTTCAGCAGCCCCAATTAATGAACCACCCTTTAAAACAACCACTCCTTCTTTCACGTCTTCACCAATTAAACAGATATTATCTGAAGTGTTAGCACGAGTAAACGTAACGGTTCCGTCGGTTTGAATTTCGTGGTACTCAACCATAAAAACAGTATCGGCACCTTTGGGAAGGGCTGCTCCTGTCATTATACGCGCACATTCTCCTTTATTAATTGTTTTATCAGAAAATTTACCAGCAGGAATATCTTCTACAATTTTGAAAGGGCCAGGTAAATCTGCTCTTTTACAAGCAAAACCATCCATAGCAGCCTTGTTAAAAGGTGGAATGTTTATATCGGAAACGACATCAACAGCCAGTACCCGATTTAAGCTGTCGGCCAATAAAACAGTTTCTTTTCCAATTGGCTCTGCATGCTGTCTAATTTTTTTTATTGCTTTACTAAATTCCATATTCACTGCTTGTTAAAATTATTTCTTTCAATAATATACCTATGTCGGGTCGAAATTGTTCGTTTTCAAATAGAGTTGTTTCAAAAGGGAATTCCCATTTTGGTAATTTCACTGGATTTACACAATCAACAAAAATTGCTTTCTGTGGCTGAATATATCCTCCTAACGTACCTGACTCACAAACAATTCTTCCTTGGATATTTTCAATTATCCATTTTAATAGTAGGGGTAAACTCGCGTCGGTTACTTGAACAAACAACGAGGTTGTTGCTCCTGATTGTAAAAAACGAGAACTGTCTTTTGACGAATATAAATCTTCTTCTCTCGAAATGGTTAATCCTTTTTCTTCAAAAATTATTTTTTGTTTTATAGAAATCTGATGATGATGTGATGATACCTTTATGGCTGTAACTATTTCTTTTTTAGATAAGATCTCTATAACGCGACAACACAATGTTGTTTTACCAACATTTCGACCTGCACCAGCAACTAAGATCATATTTGAAAAATACACATTCATCATTCGTGAATCGACAACTATTTTAATTCATAAAAAAACCTTAACTCCAATCTTTAACAGAAAGGAATTAAGGCATATGCGATACAGAATCTATTGCAGATTCGGTTCGTTGGTTCATACTTGCCTCTCCTTTCCAAATTTTCCGAATATTATCGGAACGGGAGGCTAACCCGTTTCCCAGTTAACCCATCGGCTAAACAACCATTGTATGCATAGGTTGAAAAGCTCGGAGATAAAATAAAGTGACTAAAATTTAAATGTGCTTTAAGTTAACAACCACCTGCTACTCTTTTCTTTTTCGGGCGTTTTTTAATTGGAGGTGGTGGTGGAGCCGCATTACCACCATCTTGTGTCGATTCTAACGCCCCTCCACCCAGAGCTTGACTGGCTCCTTTGCGGAAGTCGTATAAAGCAAACTCGTCGTTTGGGTTTCCTTGTTTAGGCGCTTCGGGATTCATAATGGTTTCAGCCCAATAGTTCATACCGCCCATCATAACATAGTTATTCAGATAACCCAATTGACGGGTAATCATCCAGGCTTCGTTCGAGGTAGTGTTTCCGTTGGAATAGAACACATTCATTTTCACGTCCTGATTGATGTAATCAACCCAATCGTCACTCAATAATTTTGAAATTGGGATGCTAATTGCACCGGGTAAGTGATATTTCTCAAATTCGGCACTACTTCTAACATCAATCAATTGCAAAGATGGATCCTTTTGAATGATCATATCTGCTATTTGATCGGTAGAAACAAATTGCATTCCTTCTTGTACTTCTTCTAACAGCTGTTGGGCTGTGAGTTTATATGGTTTGGTTTTATTTTCAGGTACTGCTGCAATGATCAATCCCAGAGGAATAATAAACATTGCTAGTTTTAATCTCATATTCATAACTTCATTTTTTGTCGGAAGTCGGAAGACCGAAGACCGAAGTTATATATTCAGTTTATTCTTTAATTCAATTAATTAATATTCTTCTCTGGGGAATTTCTTTTCGGCCCATTCGGCTACCCAGAACATGGCCAATGCCACTATAATTAATCCTAGAGCAAACAATCCACGAGGAATATTAAGAACTTCATTCATGGTTGGTATTCCCATGTTATTGGCTTTGTACAATTCTTCCCAAAGCTGAAATCCTTCGGTAAAAATTAATACACCAATTACTAAACCACCCACAAAAGCTAAAGCATCTAATTTACCAATAGACAAAGCACAGAATGCTGTTCCCGGGCAAAATCCACCAATGATAAAACCGGCTCCCATTATAGCACCACCAACAATAGCCGATGACATAAAAGTTGGATTAATATAGATAAGACTTAAATCGAGCCATCCAAATAAGCTTAAGAAAAGTATCCCTAACATGCCCACAATAGCAGCGGTAAAAAATACTTTTAGAACTGTAGCATCGTAACCGTAAAACATTCCGGCCAGTTTACGTGATGATGAAAAGCCACTGCTTTCCAAAACAAATCCAAAACCAATCCCAACAATAAATGCCAAAAGCAAGTTGGTAAAAGGTGAAATATGATCAAATATAATTAATGGTCCCATGTTTATACCTCCTTTATTAAATCCATAATTTTCTAAAAAAATACGCTAAGCCAAATGCAGTTCCAAAGATAAATGCCATGGTTACAAATCCACCAACTGACATTACCGCCATCCCAGTTAAGGCCGATCCACTTGTACAACCACGTCCCATTTGTGATCCGAAACCAAATAAAATACCACCTATTACAGCGAATATTATTCTTCTTCGACTAGTTATTTTAGGACTGTGTTCTACTTTGAATTTTAGACGTCCTGACAAGGCACCAGAAATAAATCCGCCAACCAAAACACCTAACATTTCTAATACCAACCAATTGTTTAATGGACCTCCTTTATGAGAGGCATTGTAGTTTTGGTAAAAGGCTGAATTCTCAGCATATTCTGGTGCTACGGTTTCAACAGCTGCAACCGTAACACTTTTTACTGCTCCACTGGCTCCTAATCCTCTTCCTGAGAAAAAGAATGCAGCAACCAATACTAACCCCAGGAAGATTCCTCCAACATAAGGGTTCCAATATTTTCTACTTTTATCAGTGCTCATAATATTTAATATTACTATATTTTTAGATATAAGATGATTGACTATTTTTATAGGCAATACATAATTTTCAATTGTCAATGTTCAATTAATAAAGCCAACGGCTTATTTGGCCTGCGTGTACCATAATGAAACGAAAGATTAATCCTCCAACAATCACCAGTATTGGTGCAACCATGTAAGGAACTTTCTTATTTTTCAACTCCATTATTTCAAGAATTGCAGGAATAACTAGGCCCAATCCCATAACAAATATCCAGAATACCGCAGTAAACTCGCCACCCAAGAAAAGGTTAGATGCTTCGATTTGAACTTGAGTACTGGCCCGGAATCCCATGAACATATGAATGATAAAGAATATCTCAACAGCAATCAATATCAAGTCAATTTTAGCCAAAGCCAAACGTTCGGTATGCGATTTCGACATTAAAATGATGGCAGCAGCTCCAGTAGATAATCCTGACGTTAAGAACAGAGGTCCAAGAATTGATGTATTCCACAAAGGCCGAGCATTAAAGGCCGATAACAAGATTCCAGTGTATATACCAAGGATTACGGAACTGACTACCATCACCCAAGCCATTTCTGTTTTGTACTTTCTAAAAAAGACTATAATTTCTTTAACGATATCGAACTTCCAATCCCATTTCGGAAAAACACTTTCAATGTGAATGGCCGACCAAATAAAGGACAGTGGTGTTATGACCATAAGAACCCATGCACCCCAACTCATGGGTGATTCCAATTTAATAGTCAGGTACAACCTCCAGAAATAGAGTTGATGTTTTAAATCGAGAAACAAAAAGAACAAGCCAAGTACCAATAAAAAAGGAGTAATGAGCGGTGCAATTTCCACCGCAGTTTTGTACTGTTTTTCCTTTTTCATTAGGGTATATAAACTGGCAAAAAACAAGATACCTGCAGCCAATCCGCCTAAAAACAAATAGGAAGGAATTTGCCATTCCCAGATTTCCAAATGAGGATCGATCAAGGGGTTATTTCTTCCACTAACGATTATTTCTTCACGCATATCTATTGTTTTAAATCATTATCAAATCAGAAAGTAGAGATGAGGTATGGTACCGGCTTCAGGAATTAAGGTCTTATGTTTTCGCTTCTTAATTACCTTACTAACCTCCGAATTTGGATCGTCTAAATCGCCAAAATACATGCACTTTGTTGGGCAAACGGCTACACAAGCCGGATCTAATCCATCTTTCACCCGATGATCGCAAAAAGTACATTTATCCACATATCCTTTGGGATGAGAGAAACGTGCATCGTATGGACAAGACTGGATACAAGCACCACATCCAATGCATTTGTTTTCATTTACTTTAACAATACCTCCATCTACAATGTGGCTAGCCCCTGTTGGGCAACAGCGCACGCATGGTGCATTTTCGCAATGATTACACCTTTCAGATCGTAATTCTAATTCCAACTGAGGATAGGTTCCATCGGTAACTTCCACCACCCAGTCGCGACAATATCCAATAGGTACGTTATTTTCGGTTTGACAAGCCACAACACAGTCGCTACAACCTACGCACTTTTTGGTATCTACAGCCATTGCATATCTCATGATTCTACTTTTTTAGCGTTATCAAACCTAAATGTTACAAAGTTTCCACGCATTCCTGTTCCACCCATAATTGGGTCGATGTTTACTTTGGTAATTAATTCAGAGTCACTGGCTCCACGTCCAAATGTGCGACTCAATTTTTTATTCGAGTGACCAAAACCATGTACCATGTAAATGGAATCGAAACGAATTCTTTCGGTGATTCGTGCCTTTATTGGAAACTCAGAAACAACGCCATCCTGGTTTTCCAACCAAATTGGTTGTCCGTTATTTATTCCCCATTCTTTAGCAACTTTAGGATTAATCCAACAAACATTTTCGTCCATTAAATCAACAAGGTTCGGATTATTGGCTGTACGACTAAAAGTGTGCATGGGTGCACGTCCATAAATTAATCGATAAAATCCGGCAGAAGGCTCTTCGTGCTTTGTAAATTTTGGAATACCATCAAAGCCACCATCGGCCAGTGCAGTTGAATACAATTCAATTTTTCCAGAGTTGGTATTGTATTCTACATCCTCATCCGGTGCATAGTATAAATCATCAAATTCACGATCGTAAAGTTTAACACCAATACGTTGCATTTCTTCTAATGAAGTTCCAATTTGCTTGAATTCCCAATCCAATTCTTCTTCCTGTGTATCAAAGGGGAAATATTC
>JAQIBQ010000023.1 GCA_027859005.1 Prolixibacteraceae bacterium
AGCATAGTATTGAGATATGAATAAATGTGGATGTTTTAATGCGTAGTTGTTTGTGGTGAGTTTATAATGAGTTGGTGGTGAATTTTGAGTTAAAACGAAGACAAAATTTAGGATTGAAACTGTACCAATGTTGCATCAAAAAGGGGTTAAGTTACAAATGTTAACGCTGTTTTGCCGCCTGTATTGATACCAGAAATTTCCTTGTATTCACCGCTACCGCGCGAATCCTTTCGCGTGGTTTGTTATTATTTAACAACAATTACATCATCTAACAATCCCTTTTCTCCAGCATAATCTATCGCACTACTATACATATAATCTTCTGCACGAAAGACTAAGCCTTCTTCTACTGGATTTTGGTGGATGTAGTTTATTTTCTCATCGATCACTTTATTACTCCAGAATTCAATTGGCTTATTGTCATGTCGCCAAAATTGATATTTTGAAACATTTGAAGCCATTGCTCCAGCTTTTTGAAATTGTTTAAGTAAAAATTCTTTTCGACTCTCTCTTGGATTTTCTTTTATAGCATTTATAATTGCTTTACTGGTGAACCGTTTGAAATCACCTAATAGTTGTTCTGGTTTAACGTCATCTTTATTGCTCCTGAAAACTAAATGCACATGACTGGTCATTATACACCATGCAAATATTTCCATTCCTTTATTTTTTTGGCAAAAACTTAAACTATCAAGTATAATGTTCTTGTATTCATTCCTTGTAAAAACATCAAGCCACTCAACAACTGCAAAACTTGCAAAGTAAACTCCATCGGGATTATAGAATTTGTAGTTACGACTCATACAGTAATAGTTTTAAGAAACTTGAAGATACTGATTTTTGATAAAAATTAGCCGAATGAAAGAATAACAATTACTGTTAACTAAAAGCTTAGCCTGCGGCTAAACCACACGAAAGGATTCGTGCGGCAGCGAGGGGTGAAACTGGATATGTTTTCATCGATGAAATACAACGCCTTGAAGATGCTGGTCTGTTTTTAAAAGGTATTTATGACATGAATCTGGCTTACAAATTTGTTATCACTGGTTCAGGAAGCATCGAACTGAAGGGAAAAATTAATGAGTCGCTGGCAGGACGCAAAAGGGTATTTGAAATGATGCCCGTTAATTTTGTTGAATTTGTGAATTACAAAACGAATTACAAATACGATAAAAAGTTGCCTTTATACTTCGACGTTGAAAAAGAGCACACGTTTATACACTTAAAAGAATACCTCAATTTAGAAGCTAAACCGATAGCTAATTGAAGGAATGATGGGAAACATGCCTTGAATAATCAACTTGTCTTTCTGCTTATTACTGTCAGGTTCACTTACTTTATCCGTCTTCTTGTACACATAAAAAGGATTAATCCGGTTGTAGGCGTTATATAAGCCATATGACCAAGTGCTTAAACCCTTTTCTCTCTGTTTCGATACACTGTAAGATAAATCCAGACGATGATAGGGAGGGGTTTGAAAGTTATTTCGCGCATTGGTTTTAGCGGCCAACATTTTATAGTTTCCTGTATCAATCATGTAAAAATTATAATTCATTGTAACATAGAAACCCGAGGTATATACCCATGAAGCAGTAAGCTCCTTATTGTCATTTATTTTATATGTACCAACAACCGAGACATTGTGTCTTCTGTCATAGCTTGAAGGAAATGGATCTCCATTGTTTATTTCCTCAAACAAACGATCTGACTTAGAAAGTGTATAAGCGATCCATCCTGTCAAGGATCCGAAACTTTTTTCCAACATCAGCTCCATTCCTTTTGATGTACCAGAACCTGTAAGTATCACATCAGCCCAATTCGATACATTGTGATCAATAATTTCTGTTGGGTTAAACTCTAAAACATTGCTGAATTCTTTTTGATAAAAATCAACACCCATACTTATTACCTTATTAAACCGGCAATTAGCACCTATAGTAAACTGTTTGGACCGTTGAGGTGAAATTCCTTCCATAACTGGCAACCACAAATCTGTGGGAGCACCAAAACTCGAATTCGAGACCAGATGTACATTTTGAACGTTAACATCGTATGAGGTAGACAAACTCAATTTGCTGTTATGTATGTACTTTACCAATAAACGGGGTTGAAGCATTGGTTTTGTATATCCATTCAAAAAAGAATTTAGGCTCCGTATTCCTACATTTATATTCACTTTCGAAAAAGGTGTATAATTTGCTTCTGCATAAGTCGATAATTCAATGTTCTTAATCTTAGCACCTTTTTCTGATGTAATATTGGTTGAAGCATCAAAATCAATAAATTCACTGGCACCCGGCATGTAACTATGAGCTACGGCATCAATGCCTGTTTTTATATGCAACTGATTGACTGGATAGTAGTCTAAGTCCCATTTTATTCCTAAATCAATTACATTATTGAAAAAACTTAATGCTCGTTGGTGGAGTAGACTGTCTGATTTTACTTGATGCGCTTCATCCTTGTACCCATTATTGAATTCATATTTAGAATAATATAAGGTTGTGTTGAAGAAAACAGATTGTCCCGGGATACTGTTCCATCTGAAAGCAACAACCCTGTTTCCCCAGCCCAAACTGTAATTCGAGCGATAATCGGCAATGTCCGTCTTATTGCGATAGTTCATAAAGCCTTTATCATTACCACCATAAACACTAAGAAATAACTTATTGCTTTCGTTCAGCACATAATTGGTTTTAAAAGTAAAATCCTGAAAATAGTACCCTACTTCACTACCAACAGCCAGTAAACTTATTGGTCGGCTTAATAAATCGAGGTAAGTTCTTCTTGCGGTAATTATAAAATTGCATTTATCCTTTATTAAAGGGCCGTCAACAGCAATGCTTGAGGCAATAATGCCCACTTTAACCTGTCCATGCAGTTTTTCGTTGTTTCCTTCCTTTAAGCGCAGATCAACCACAGAAGACAACCTTCCGCCATAACGAGCCGGCATAGCACCTTTTATGTAAGTTGCGCTGTTAATCGCATAGGGACTAAAAACCGAAAAGAAACCAAATAAATGATTCACGTTATAAACCGGAATACCATCCAAGAGAAACAGGTTTTGGTCTTTGTTTCCACCACGAACAGAAAAGCCGGTGCTACCTTCTCTGGCAGTTTGTGTACCCGGTTGCAATTGAATTACCTTAAGCACATCACTCTCGCCTAAAAGAGCCGGCATTTTTGTCATCATCTGTGTATTTAGCTTCATCTCCGATAAGCCATTGTGAAAAGTTTCCATTCGGTTTGCAGCAACAGTTACCTCTTCCAACTGCAAGCCACCATTCAATTTAATTGTTATAATGGAATCTTCTTTGTAGTAACCTTCAATGGCTTTTGATTGATAACCAACAAAAGAGATGCTGCAATTATAATCCCTGGTTGTTTTCAACGAAAAAAATCCATACTCATTGGAAACAACACCTCTGTTGTTTTTGAGATCATAAACAGTAGCTCCGATTAATTTCTCTCCGGTTGCGGCATCAACTACATAGCCCGCCAAACTTATGCCTTGTGCATTTAAGACACTAAAAAACAAAGCAGAAAAAATCAGAAATAATAATATGCTTTTTAGAAACATTATTTTGTAAGTGTATTGAAGTCAATTTCAAAAAGCTGCAAAGGCATCTGCCATTCAACGATATCCTGATCCTCGGGCAATTTAGTTTTTATGTAACGGGTAACACTTCCCAGATACTCATCATCCATCGTATAAAACTCAAATACATGCTGTTGTCCGGTAAAAAGTTTGTCGAAGGCTATGTATGCAGAAATCTCGTCGCTATTATACAAGGCATCCAGCTGCATAGTCCCACCTGCATACTTCATTTTCATTTTTCTGAGTGTGGAATTTAATAGTAATATTTCGACATTTGATGATCTGGCCAGCCGGTATTCATGAAATGCACCATAATCAACTTGGTATAAAAACTGTGCCCCCTTCGCGGTATATTGCGCATTAACTGACGAGGTATCTTGTGGCATAAGCGGAAAGTAAAATGAATTGGACACTAAATCTAATTCGGCATCTACTTCCATTGAGAAAAATCCTTCGTTATTGCTGGTTGCTGTTGCAATAAGCTCTAAATCGCTAAACCTTTTTTCATCATAGTTAAAGTCCAGCTTTGCCATGTAAAGTCCCATTTCAATCCCTTCAATACTGTCTCTGGTTTGATCGTCAGTTAAAGTTCCGCCTACAATTATTGTTTTTTCACAAGCCATAAAGACAAGTAAAATCAGTATAAAAATATAATTCTTCATATTAAGTCTGTGTTTAATTGTATGATTATGAGTTATCTAATGAAACATCTAATGAAATTGATTTTGATGATTTTGCTGCCCATATCCCTTGTCCATTTTTTATGTTACCATATATTTGTATTCCGTCAGAAAATAGCTGATCTCTTGTCTTGCTCAATGCAGCAAAAGAACGCAACAATTGATAATACTCTTCACTAATAACTGTTACATGCAAATGAATTTGTGTAGTGTGAGACCACCAACGACCATCAGCTATATCAATAGGAATACTTATTTGCTGTCCGTTGAATAGTTTATCACTAAAAATAATTTCTTTTTGCGATGGACTATAAGCCGATGATTCCCAATCAAAATTATTTTGCACATAATTATATGAAGGGCTAGAATAAACTATCTCTATTAATGAGCTTTTAGAATTTAATCTATTTGACCAATAATAAATATGAGTAACATTTGGATTGTCTGGAAAATTAAATTCTCGAATTGAAGACGCAGTTATAATGTAATAATCGTTTGTGCTTCCGTCATCTTGAATGTCCAGAATCACCTGCAAGTAATTTTTAGTTGTCAATTTATACAATGCGTTATCCTCAGGATGATTTGCGAACCAAATATTGGGCACAGCAGGTATAGTTGTTGTTGCCGAAATAGGTTTAAAATCAGGATGATCAACAACGATTTCATACTCCTGTCTTTCCTCTAAATCATCACCCACATAAGAATAAACTCCATTCCCAATTTCTTCAAAACTTCCAATTGTATCGTCGTTGTTTATCAACAAAACCATTGCTCCACCTACTCCCAACTGATTTATGTAATTTCCATCTATGTAATCAGTCTTCACATAACTAAAAGTACTGCTTAGAAACAAACTATCGATTCTTCCAGACTGGATGAACGCATTAACCACCAGTTGCTGCTCAACATCAAATTCATCTATATCAATTTCGCGTACACAGGAAGAAAATGACAATAAAACAAAAACAATAAATTCGATTCTAATTAGTGTATTCATAAATATAACTCTGATAAAATTATTTTAAACAAAAGCCATGTAGATGTTTTGAATCAACTTTTTTCTAAATGGCTTTTGTTCATTCATTAGTACCTCTTAATTAATTCTGTTTTATTTTCACTTTAAAATCGGTGGATTTCACAGGGTGAATAAAATCATCAGGAGTCGACCAGTTAACACAAACGCTACCAATGTCCTTATCCTTCTTTAATACCGTAATAAGTTTTATTATAGGCTTCTTAACTACTTCTGTTATACCAATCACCACGGGATTATCTGCTGCTAACACATCAATTACCTTCGCCACAATATTGATGGAAATCTCCCATTGTTCAGTCTGATCTTCCTCATCTGTTTCCCTAAAAGCAACTGTATATGCTGGACCATCTGAACGAAACCATTCAAAAAGATTTTCATCTTGTTCACTACTAACATATCTAGGACTAATATATTTCGTTGTTCCCAACCATGTCTTACCATCCGAAGCACATTCAAAACGAGTGCCGCCGCTGCCATTAGAAGAAACATGTGGCGTTGTTCCATCAAAATTTGATAAATATATATCCCATGCAATTTCTAATTCACTCACCCACCAACCTTCTAATGCTACCACCGAGGCATGTGAAGCATATAAATAATCAAGAACTTCGACACCTCCACTTCTTCTGTGAGAAGATTGTATGGTGTATGTGTTTGAGCAACCTAAAAATGTATTCCAATAATAATATTTAATCTGAAAAGTATAACTATGATTTGCTTCATCCACCACATACGTATGCAAGCCCGATGTATTTACTGTCTTTAACAAGTTACTTCCTGAATAAATTTCATATTTATTTGAAGTATTTGTCCCATTGGAATAAGGGCTAATAGTAAGTTCCATAGTTTTTGGATTATTAGTCGTTACAGTTAAAGTTGGGTCAGCAACACTTACACTTTTCAAGCTTGCTGCTTGATCAACTGCTTGTTCTGTATTATTTACAACCGTCAAATTATCAAAATCATCTTGAGACAAAATTTTTACAATATGGTTGTTTATTTTAGCTGATTTTAACACCTCTCGTGATTTCTTAATTGCCTCATTATAATGCATTCTACTTTCTTTCGGTATTATTACGCTTCGTTCACCTACTCGTAGGTTTCCATCAGCATCGACTCTCTCAGAGCGACCTACCACTATAACAGGAACATCTGGCATTTCCTTAGCAGATAATTCAACAATATTACCATCCTTGTCTATGGACTCAAGATATTCTGTAACCCCCTCTTCAATATATGAGTATATCGGTACGGCCAAAACCATTTCCGATTCGTAGTCAAGACTTTCATAATTTTGAGGAAATGTAAACTGGAGATAACCACTTTCAAGACTCATCTTTTTGATTTCCCTTGGTTTATACTTTCCATTTGAATGCTTAGCCAAAATATTCTCGAATGTCTCACCGTCAATTTTTCTTCCAAGAAATGTTAGTATTAATGCGTCATTATCATAGTCAAAACGGTACTCAATTTCGGTTTCTATTTCTTTCAAAACGTCCTTATATTCAGCCACTGCCTTGGACAAAACCTCTGAAATACTTTTAATGTTATCATCAATCTGCTCTTCACTTAATGATGCATCTTCATTTCATCATTAAAACCTTCCTCACAGGAAAGGAATAAAAGAGATGTTATTAAAACAATACATATCAGAACTATTTTATTCATAATTTTTTAATTTTACAACCAAGGAGTAGTACCTCCTTAATCAAGTTAATTTATTTAATTTGGTGTTACTAGGCAGCACTGTTTTCGAATGGTGTTGCCTTTTTACTGTTTTTTACAGCAAGGTGGTCTTCATTAAACAATGAAGAAGGCCAAGCTCTTAGCCTGCAACCTCTGTCATTCCATTTCTGGGGATGCCATTCCGGGGGATGCATTTATACAATGCAACCCATAATCAAGCGTTATTTACATAGGCAGAATATTTTAGTGGAATACAGAGCCTTGTGTTGAAGGCAAGGCCTTTTACTTCAGGGGGTATCATATTGGTTTAGTTTGTCTGTTATTATGATTAATGGCGCTAAATTAAAAAAAACGGTTAAGAACAAAAATATATAGTATTTATCTTTATGTGCTAATTGATTATTATAATTTGATATATGCTTATCAGATAGAGAAGCAAACGGGAAATCACTATTTAATTCCAGAAATGATAAAAAGGTTACCTAATTATTGGTGTTTTGTACAAAAAAGTTTCCAGCTTAGAATTTGACTTTGCGAGTTGTGCAAAATGATACCTGTTTCAACAATGGTTGAGTAGAATTATATTATTATAAATAGTATTTGGGTTAAATTAATATTGTTATCACTTGTTTATTCTTGTAAAATGAAATAGGTCACCATGAATAAGGATGTAAAATAGATGTTGTTGAACATCGAATTGAGATATGAAGGAATGTGGATTCATAAATGTATTAGCTGTTTGGTTGAGCGTAAGGAAAGGTGTTTGGGGCGAATTGTTGATTTAAGATTGAGAATTGAAAAATCAACAAACTTGCATCCTTAAGATAAATGGGGCTTTAATTGAGGTGCAGCGCTCCGAAACAATGGAACAGGTAATTTAGAAAAAAGGTTCCGGTGCGCTGCACCTTGGTGAACAAGTATGGCCAATTTAACTGCAAGTGTTTTGCGGTGCTGCCGCTGTTGTTTTGGATTAAATGTTTGTATTTTTGTATCCTGTTTGTTAATAAAATGTACCTCACACCCAGGACATGGTCGTAACCGACGATTGGAACCATGCATACCCACGTTCAAAAGCTGCTTTTCCGCTAGACTGGATTCGTGAGAATAAATTCTGGCCTATGGTAACTCGCGTTGATGATGCATACGGCGACCGGAATTTGGTTTGCACTTGTGCTCCTATTGAGGATTATTGGTAGGAGAAAGGCATTAGACATTTGTCATTAGAAAATGAAGGATGCCATCCTTTTTTTGAGGGATGGCATCTGTTTTTTATTCTTAATCCTATGGTAAGTTACCAATGATTTTTTCTTTTAATACAGTATCGGCATTATTTTGGTTTCGCTTAACAGCAAATTCGGACGTTCCTTTTTAATATTGTCGATTGCTTTTTCAATTTTTTCGATAGTACTTGGCATGGTTGCAACCGAAAATGTTGCTTTTTTACCACTGTGACGATTATGACTTACAGTATCGATGTTAATATCTTGTTTGCCAATTTCAGTAGTAATAAATCCTGTTGTACCCGGAATGTCAGCAGTGTGGAATGTAATTAGGTATGGAAAAACAAAATGATTGGCATCGGCAAAATTTCGTTCTTGTTTCTCGGCTATATTTCTAATTTGCTTGCCATAGCGAGAAATAAACACGATGTCTGAAACGATTGACATGGCTGTTTCGCTTGATCCGGCCCCTTTGCCAACAAGTATGTGTTTTCCTGAATATTTACAATTTACTCTTACTGCATTTGTTGCTCCATTTACTCCCGATAATACATTGCTATTTTTAACCATCATGGGACGTACAGTAGCATATATATCGCCATTCATTTTCTTGGCGTAACAAATCAGTTTAATTTTGGCATCAATTTCGTTAGCGAAATCCATGTCTTCTTTGCTAATGTTTTCAATGCCAGTCATCGATAGTTCTTCCATCGTAACATCAATTCCGTAGGCCAGTTTTATTAGCAATATAATTTTATGTCCAGCATCGCCACCGTTAATGTCCAAACTTGGGTCGGCTTCGGCATAACCATTCTCTTGTGCCAATTTCAATGCAGTATCGAATTCAAGATTTTCGTTCTGCATTTGGCTAAGAATATAGTTACTTGTTCCATTCATAATTCCTGAAATGGAAAGTATTTTATCGCCTGTAAGATTTTCTTTTACTGTTTTAACAATTGGTATTGCACCACAAACAGCCGCTTCGAAACCAATTTTAACACCTTTTTTTTCGGCAACGTCAAATATATCTTTGCCCCGTTCTGCTAGTAATGCTTTGTTTGCGGTAACTAAGTGTTTGCCAGATGCAACTATGTCGAGGCAAAGTTGATGAACAAAATCACTAGTACCACCAATGGTTTCAACAACTATATCAATCTCATTGCTTTTAATAATATCTTCAATATAGGCTGAAGCTTCTTGAGGACTTAAATTTTTGCCCGATCCACAGAAAAGTTCCATTGGCAGATGAAATCTTTCAGCGGCAATTGTTGGATTTAATTCAACAATTTTATTGAGTGTAAGTTTTGCATCAGAACGAATCACAAGTTCTTTGTTTATTTCTGTAATAATTTGTGCAACGCCGCCTCCGACTGTTCCGCAACCTAAAATGGCAATATTAATTGTATTCATTTTTATTATTTATTGGGATATAAAAGGCCGAAAGATAGTAATTTTTGGTTTGTTGGTGGAATAAAAGAATGAATACATATTTCATTGCTCCGTTTCAGTTTTTTTATAGCTCTATTTTACAATTCTAACCTTGGACTTTATGTCGTATTATGATGAGTGCTGATGCTTTTTTATACAATTTGAAAAACTGGGATCAATTTTAGAGTAACTATATTGATGGTTCGTCACACTTAAGTTGATGTTTATAAAATATGAATTGCAATGTGGATATTGGAGAGTAATCTATATTACTTTTGATACTGTTCACTAATAAATATAAGATTATGATATACTTACTAATTGCATTTGGGATTTTTTTAATGGCAGTTGGAGTAGCTTTTTTTAGCGAGTCAAGAAAAAGTGATCAAGTATAAAATATCGCTTTCTTGGTACTATGATTTTGATTTAAGCAAACGGAAAAATATTCTAGCCTCATACGATGAGGCTTTTTTTTTGTCTTTAATTTTTGTTACTTATCACTCTTAAAATAGAAACCATTTCAAGGTATGTTGCTTTTCCCAAATGCAAAAATTAACGTTGGCTTAGATGTGTTACGTAAAAGGATAGATGGTTTTCACGATCTGGAAACTTTGTTTTATCCATTAAGTTTGTCTGATATACTAGAAGTCAATAAATCCGATGAATTTAATTTTTCACAAACAGGAATTGAAATTATTGGTGATATTGAGAATAATCTAGTTGTAAAAGCATTTCGAATACTTCAGCAGAAGTATGATCTACCTAATGTTACTATTCATTTACATAAGTTTATTCCCTTTGGCGCTGGTCTTGGAGGAGGATCATCTGATGCAGCTTATACATTGAAAGGGTTAAACCAAATTTTTAAATTGAATTTAACGAATGCCGAATTAATAGATATTGCGGCCCAACTTGGGAGTGATTGTCCTTTCTTTATTCTAAATGAACCTGTTTTTGCTGAAGGCAAAGGGGATCAATTTTCGAGCTTTAATCTTTCACTTGATGATTATTTTTTATTGCTTATTAAGCCAAATAATGAGGTTTCAACAGCGGTAGCTTATGCCAATGTTGTTCCACAAGTATCTGCAGTAAAACTTGTCGAAAAATTGACAATGCCTAGTGTTGAATGGAAAAGTCAAATTGAGAACGGTTTTGAAAAAAGTGTTTTCCCTTTATTTCCTGAAATAGAAAAAATAAAAACGAAACTGTATGACTTGGGGGCTGAATATGCTTCGATGTCAGGCAGTGGTTCGTCTATCTTTGGTTTGTTTAAATTTGACCCGCAGAAATTATATCTCGAATTTCCGGGTAGCTTTTGCTGGCACGAGAAGCTGTTGTGGTAAAGAATTTCTCTAATAATTTTTTAATTCTAACTTTTAAAATCTAAATGCTTGTCATTTTCATTTAATTGTTGATAATAAAGTAATTGTTTGGTGTGATTTTGAAAGAAAAAGAAAGGGCTATGCATTGCATAACCCTTATCTTTTAGATGATTTCAACCATCAGGTGAGCTTTCTTGATCACCTCGTCTGGTTTAACATATATCTTCTTTATTTTGCCGTCGAAAGGCATTATAATTTGATTTTGCATTTTCATAGCTTCAAGGATTAAAAGGATTTCACCTTTTTTTACTTCTTGTCCTACGTTAACAAAAACATCGAGTATAGTACCTGGTATAACAGCAAATATTTGTTTTGGATCAGGAGCAACCCAGTTCTTCCTTTGTTTGAATTTATCCGTTAGTTCGGTTTTGTATAAACCACTACTAATTGACAAAGTTGGGTATTCTCCGTATTCCTTTTCGTTCATTTCTTCCATATCTATTTGGTTTAAAATGGTGGAATACCGTGTTTTTTCCTTGGCATTGAAACTGATTTATTCTCAGATACACTTAATGCATGCAACAGCATAGAACGAGTTTCAAACGGTTCAATTACTTGATCGACGTAACCTTTGGCTGCAGCAACATACGGATTGGCGAATTTTGTTTTGTATTCTTCAATCTTTTGTTGACGCATAGCTTCTGGATCTTCGGCACTTTCGATTTCCTTACGGAATACGATGTTCGCAGCTCCCTCTGGTCCCATTACTGCAATTTCGGCTGTAGGCCATGCAAAAACAAAGTCGGCACGTAAATGGCGAGAATTCATTGCAATATAGCCACCACCGTATGCTTTACGAATAATAATAGTGATTTTTGGAACTGTAGCTTCACTGTATGCATACAATATTTTTGCACCATGACGAATAACTCCCATGTGTTCCTGATCGGCACCCGGTAAGTATCCTGGCATATCCTCTAATGTTATAATTGGAATGTTGAATGAATCACAATAACGAATAAATCGAGCTGCTTTATCAGAGCTGTCGCAATCGAGAACACCTGCTAATACTTTAGGTTGGTTTGCAACAAATCCACAAGTTTCTCCATTCATTCGACCAAATCCAATAACAATGTTAGGTGCATACAACTCCATTACTTCAAAGAACTCCGAGTTATCGGTAATTGATTTGATAATGTCGTTAATATCGTATGGTAAACGTGCATTATTTGGTACAATTTTGTCAATTTTGTACTTTTTTAACGGCTCTTTTGGTTCAATTTTAACCGCCTTGTCGGTATTGTTCCTTGGAATTAAGCCAATTAACGTTTTGATTTGGTCAAAACATTCTAGTTCACTTTTAGCGAAGAAGTGAGCATTACCTGTTACCTCGCTGTGAACACGTGCTCCGCCAAGCTCTTCCATTGTTATTTCTTCGCCCAAAACACTTTTGATAACACTTGGCCCAGTAATAAACATTTTTGAAATGTTTTCTACTACAAAAACGAAATCAGTTAAAGCAGGAGAGTATACTGCTCCTCCAGCACAAGGGCCTAGAATTACCGATAATTGAGGAATTACACCCGAAGCCAATGTGTTACGGAAGAAAATTTCTCCATAACCAGCTAATGAGTTTACACCTTCTTGAATACGGGCACCACCTGAATCGTTTATTCCAATTAAAGGAACGCGCATTTTCAAGGCGTGATCCATAATTTTGGTGATTTTTCTGGCGTGCATCAATCCCAAAGATCCACCAGCAACGGTAAAATCCTGAGCATAAATACAAATTGGCGAACCATGAATTGTTCCTGTACCTGTGATTACACCATCGCCATGAAGCACTTTGTTTTCCATGTTGAAATCACGAGCAAGGTGTTCCACAAATAAGTCATATTCGTGGAATGAGTTTTTGTCGAGGATGGCTAAGATACGCTCCCGGGCAGTTAATTTGCCCATTGCAGCTTGTTTCTCTATAGCCTTGTCGCCTCCACCCTTCTGAACTTCAATCTTTCTTTTACGAAGATCTTGAATGTTTCTTTTTAGTGACATAAGATTAAGTTTTGATAACCTTTGAATTCATTAAAAATCCGTTCGGATCAGGTATAACATCTAATCGTAATTGAACGTGTTTCCACATTCAGTCTAATTCTGATGATTAACTTTTACATCTTTTGTTTAGAGCAGCTGAAGAACAGATCATGCTCCAAAAAAAGTATTAGGTTTAATTTGCAAGGCCAAAATTAGAAACTTTATCTTTCCTCCTTTGGTTTATTACCTTTTTAGTGTAATTAAGAGTGATAATTGATGAATAATTGATATTAAATTGTTGTATGCGAGCAAACTAATAATATGTGTTGTAAAACATGCTAGCGTGATGCCCACCTATAAAGAAAGAATGCAATAACTGCATATATAATGTTAGGTAACCACATAGACAGCATAGGACTTATTGTTCCACTTATGGCAAATGTTTTGGTAACTTGTAAGAACATAATGTAAGTAAATGCACCCAGAATTCCGAATCCTAAATGCAAGCCAAGGCCACCTCTTATTTTCCGCGATGCCAACGAAACTCCCATTATTGTTAGAATGAACGAAGAAAAAGGTACTGCCGCTCTTCGGTGTCTTTCAACTTCATATTGCTCAATTGCATCAACCCCTCTAAGTTTTTGTTGGTCGATATAATTCAATAAATCGAAAAAATTCATGCACTCAATGTCTTCTTTTTTTGTCTTAAATTCTTCAGGATAAATTGCAAGTGTGGTATCAATTCGCGAGCCCTTTGTGATGGTTTCTTTATAACCATCAATGTCACGGATTACATAATTTGTAATGGTCCATGTTTTTTTCTCTCTGTCCCAACGAATAAAATCGGAATTAAGTTTCGAAACGAGCTTCCTGTCTTCAAATCGTTCAATGGAAAATTTTCGTCCATAATCGTTATTTGAGTCAAAGCGTTCCATGTATATGTATACGTTGGGTTCAATTTGACGATGAATATCGCGGTCTCTGTTCGCGGATTTCTTTTTAATATAGTCGTATTTGAAATCGATCATTTTACGGTTCGCTGGAGGTATAATGTAGTTTCCCAATGAATATGAAAAAGCAGCAATCACAAAAGCCGAGATCATAAATGGACGTAAAAACCGATTGTAACTTACACCACTACTTAGAAGTGCAATTATTTCAGAATTGAAAGCCATTTTAGAGGTAAAAAAAATGACTGCAATAAAGGTGAAAAGGCCACTAAATAAATTTGCAAAATAAGGGATGAAGTTAAGATAATAATCAAAAACAATAGCTCTAAATGGTGCTTCATTCTCAATGAATTCATCGATGTTTTCACTTAAGTCAAAAACAATACTTATACTTATTATTAAGCCAATTGCATAGAAAAATGTACCAAGAAATTTCCTGATAATGTATATGTCGAGCTTTTTTAGCAGTCGAAAATCTCTCATAAAAAAGTATTATAATCTCACGGCTAATTGTTGAACCATGTCTTCTTTCCACGTTTTGAAGTTATCTTTTTTTATCTGAACTCTTGCTTCGTTTGTTAGCCAAACATAAAAAGCCAAGTTATGGATACTAGCAATTTGAGCTCCTAACATTTCTTTTGAAATAATTAAATGACGAAGGTAAGCTCTCGAATAAGTTCGATCTACATATGAAGTTCCATCAGGGTCAACTGGAGTGAAATCATTCTCCCATCTTTTATTCCGAATATTTATTATCCCTTTTTTTGTAAATAGCATACCGTTTCGTCCGTTTCGAGTTGGCATAACACAATCGAACATATCTACACCTCTATCTATGGCTTCTAATATATTAATTGGAGTTCCAACTCCCATTAGATAACGTGGTTTATTCTCGGGAAGTATGTTGTTCACAATTTCAATGGTTGAATACATAACTTCTTCCTTTTCGCCAACGGCTAATCCTCCTATTGCATATCCATCGGCGTTGCAGCTTTGGATTTGTTGTGCGGCACTTGCTCTTAAATCAGGGTAAACACATCCTTGTACAATTGGAAAGAGTGTTTGGTTGTAGCCGTATAACGGTTTTGTTCTTTCCATTTGATTTATGCAACGGTCTAGCCAGCGTTGGGTAAGTTCCATCGATTTTTTTGCATAATCGTAATCGGCATCGCCGGGAGTACATTCGTCAAATGCCATAATAATATCGGCACCAATTGAGCGCTGAATATTAATTGAGTTCTCAGGACTAAACATATGATACGACCCATCGATATGAGACTGAAACCGAACACCCTCTTCTGTTAATTTCCGAATATCGCCCAAAGAGAAAACCTGAAAGCCTCCGCTGTCGGTAAGTATGGGTTTGTTCCAACCGTTGAATTTATGTAATCCACCAGCCTCTTCCATAATCGACATGCCTGGGCGTAAATACAAATGATAGGTATTGCCTAATATAATTTGAGCCTTTATATCTTCTTCCAGTTCTTTTACATGAACTCCTTTTACAGTTCCTGCAGTTCCAACGGGCATAAAAATAGGGGTTTCAATATTGCCATGATCCGTTGAGAAAATTCCAGCTCTGGCTTTTGAATTGGCCGATGTATGTTCGAGTTTAAAATCCATTCATTAATTATTGAATGCACAAAATTATAAATTATTACCACGCAGGAAACTTACTTATTGCATTATATTTATTTGTAATTTACAAAAGTCACGAAAAATACGAAATGAAGGAGACGGATAGACATTCAGAAAGAGCGCTAATCGATCAGGAGTTGGTGAAACAAGCCTTGAATGGTAACGAGAATGCATTTGCCAAATTATTGCTGAAATACAAAGACTCAATTTATTTTATGATACTTAAGATGGTAAAAAATAAAACTGATGCCGAAGATTTGACTTTTGAAGCATTTGGGAAGGCATTTGCAAATTTACCTGTTTACTCATCAGAATTTGCTTTTAGTACTTGGTTGTACCGAATAGCTACCAATAATTGTATCGATTTTCTTCGAAAACAAAAAGGCATTTATTACTCGCTTGATCATAACCCTGAGCTCGAAAACGAAAGAGATATTTTAAAATTGAAATCAAATGTTCCTAACCCCGAAGAAAGAATGATTTTAAAACAGCGGGGTAAAATGTTGCACGGATTTGTACAAAAACTAAAGCCAGGCTATAAAAATTTGATCGATTTACGATATTTCAAAGAATATTCATACGAGGAAATTGCAAAAGAATTAGATTTGCCCCTCGGTACTGTTAAAGTACAATTATTTAGAGCCCGGAATCAATTATTTAAATTAATTGAAAAGGCAGGAGTAAAAGAATAGAACGTGGAAGTAATTCAAAAATATTTTAGTAGTCTAACAGCCAGTCAGCTTGTGAAATTTGCTGCATTGGAACAATTATACCTTGATTGGAATTCAAAAATAAACGTGATTTCAAGAAAAGATATCGATGAGCTTTATACACGACATGTTTTGCATTCATTGGCGATTGCAAAAGTGGCCAATTTTAAGGCAGGAACAAAAATATTAGATGTTGGTTGTGGTGGCGGATTTCCAGGTATTCCTTTGGCGATACTTTTTCCAGAAGTGGAATTTACGTTGGTCGATTCAATTGGGAAGAAAATAATGGTTGTGAATGAAGTTGCAGCTGCGCTTGGATTAACAAATGTAAAAGGGATACATCAACGTGTTGAGAAACTGAATCATCGGTACGATTATATCGTAAGTAGAGCGGTAACTGCTTTCCCGAAATTTGTTGCATTAACTCGAAAATTGGTAAGTTCTAAACAGCGAAATGCACTGCCAAACGGACTTATTTATTTGAAAGGT
>JAQIBQ010000068.1 GCA_027859005.1 Prolixibacteraceae bacterium
TAAAATAGGTTCAAAAATAAAAAACAACATAAATCCCGAATATCCTTATTAATTTTATTTTAAGTTGTAGTGTTGCTATTTCTTTTCTTTAGCAATAAATTGTAAGCAAAATTTATTGCTAAAGAAAAAAACTATCAAAAGGTTTCTGTCAATCGATACTTAATCAATAAGTATTGAAATCTGATTAAAAAATAAGACATGAATAAAAGCAAAAAAAGGGTTTTAGTTACAGGAGGAACAGGATACATTGGTTCACATACAACCGTCGAGCTTATCAATGCAGGTTATGAACCCATTATAATTGATAACTTAAGTAATTCCTCAATAGAAGTTTTAGACAACATTGAAAAAATTACAGGAATAAAGCCTTCTTTCGAACAATTCGACATTACAGACTTGAAAAAACTTGAAGCGTTTTTTGAGAAATATTCAGAAATTGAAGCCATCATTCATTTTGCCGCAAACAAAGCTGTTGGCGAATCGGTTCAAAAACCATTAATGTATTACCACAACAATCTGGTTACATTAATCAATCTTCTAAAATGTCAACTCAAATATAATGTTCCTAATATTGTATTTTCTTCATCGTGCACAGTTTATGGTCAGCCTGAGAAACTACCTGTAACTGAACAAACACCGAAGCAAGAAGCTGAGTCGCCATATGGCAATACAAAGCAGGTAAACGAAGAAATATTGATTGATACGATAAAAGCAAATCCGAATATTCATGGAATTGCGTTACGATATTTCAATCCAATTGGAGCGCATCCAACTGCTCTAATAGGGGAATTACCTTTAGGGGTACCCAACTGTCTTGTACCTTTCTTAACTCAAACAGTTGCTGGTATTCGAGAACAATTGAGTGTATTCGGTTCAGACTACAATACGCCAGATGGGACTGCTATACGCGATTATATTAATGTTGTTGATTTGTCCAAAGCACACGTTATTGCTATTGAACGATTAATTGAAAACAAAGGAAAATCTAATTTCGAAATCTTTAATCTAGGTACCGGAAATGGTTTATCTGTTTTAGATATTGTAAACGGTTTTGAAAAAGCGACTGGAATTAAAGTGAATCACAAAATAGTTGATCGCAGAGCAGGAGATGTTGAACAAATATGGGCCAACACCAGCTATGCTAATCAGGAACTAGGATGGAAAGCTGAAACAAGTATTGAAGCAACATTACTTTCGGCATGGAATTGGGAAAAAAACATTAGAGGCATAAAATAACGATATAGATGAAAACATTATTAATCACCGGTGGAGCCGGATTTATTGGATCACACGTTGTACGCTTGTTTGTTAACAAATACCCCAACTACAAAATTGTTAACCTCGACAAGCTAACCTACGCTGGTAACCTGGCTAACTTAACTGACATTGAAAACAAAGCCAATTACGAGTTTGTAAAAGGAGACATAGTTGATGCCGATTTTATTCAACAATTGTTTGAAGAAAGGCAATTCGATGGAGTGATTCATTTAGCTGCCGAAAGTCATGTCGATCGGTCAATTTCGAATCCAACCGAATTTGTTTTTACCAACGTAATAGGAACAGTTAACTTGTTGAATTCGGCCAAGCACATTTGGAAAGATAATTTCAAGGATAAACTATTTTACCACATATCAACCGATGAAGTTTACGGTAGTTTAGGCGAAGAAGGAATGTTTACCGAAGAAACAGGCTACGATCCGCACAGTCCGTATTCGGCATCGAAAGCCAGTTCCGATCATTTTGTACGTGCTTATTGCGACACCTTTGGGGTACCGGCCTTGGTATCGAACTGTTCAAACAACTACGGTTCGTTTCAATTCCCCGAAAAGTTAATTCCACTTTTCATCAACAACATTAAAAAGAACAAAGCCCTTCCGGTTTATGGTAAAGGCATTAACATTCGCGATTGGTTGTGGGTTGAAGATCATGCACGTGCCATTGATGTGATTTTTCATCAAGGGAAAGTTGGAGAGACCTACAATATTGGTGGACACAACGAATGGACCAACATTGATTTAATAAAACTAATGTGTTCAATTCTTGACCGTAAATTAGGAAGAGAAGCTGGTACTTCAGAAAAA
>JAQIBQ010000071.1 GCA_027859005.1 Prolixibacteraceae bacterium
GTGAAGTATGACAATGAGTACCAGTCAGAATAGGGTTTCGAAGACTGTTGGGTTGGACAGAAAGTATACAGAAGCATAACACATTAATATTTTCCCCACAACTTTTCCATGTGATCCATTATTCTGTTGAGGTCTCTTCCGCCACGATAGCTATCGAGGGAACCGTCACGTTGGTTTTGTAAAATTGGAATGAAATATTATTGCATAAAAAAGTCGGACAGGAATGTCCGACTTAATGTGAGGTCTCTTCCGGATTCGAACCGGAGTAGCTGGTTTTGCAGACCAGTGCCTAGCCGCTCGGCCAAGAGACCTTATTGATTATTTTGAACATTCAAGATGTTTGTCCTCGAATGCGGCTGCAAATATATCAAAAAAAGTGATTGACAAAAAACAATTCTTAAAAAAGTCATCGCGATTTGGTAATACTTACTTTTTCAATCTGACCACCCATGGGAGGATTAATCTTTGAAACTTTAATTGTGGCTTTTTTAATGTTGTCAAATTCACTGTAAAGCTTATCTAATATACGACCACAAATATTTTCAAGTAAAAACGATTTTTTCTGCATTTCAACTTTAATTAAGTTGTATACTTTTTGGTAATCAAGAGCATCGTGTAAATTATCTGATTTGGCAGCTTTATCGCAGTCGGTTTCAATCGCAATATTTAGTAGGAATTTATTTCCAACAACTTGCTCTTCAATAAAATGCCCGTGGTAGGCATAAAACTCCATTCCCTCAATTTCAATTAATCCCATTGTCTAAATTTTGTGTGCTAAAAATAGTTGTTTATTCAAGTTGTAACAAGCATGTTGAAAAGAAATGTAAAATATACGATAGAAATACATTCATTTTTATGTTCATGTTCTATTCGTTTCGTCAAATCATTTAACTTTGCGAGCTTTAAAGGTTAATTTATGTCTGATAAGAAAATTGAAAACAACACGAAAGTGCCAAAAACCAGAAACTTTGTTCACGAATTAGTGGAGAAAGATTTGATGGAAGGAAGAAACGACAAAAGGGTACACACCCGTTTCCCTCCTGAACCAAATGGATATTTGCACATTGGCCATGCCAAGGCTATTTGTATCGATTTTGGTACAGCTGAAAAATTTGGTGGTAAATGCAACCTTCGTTTCGACGACACTAATCCTTCGAAAGAAGAAACCGAATATGTCGATTCAATAAAAGAAGATATTAAATGGCTGGGTTTCGATTGGGAAGATCGAATCTATTTCTCTTCCGATTTTTTCGATAAGCTTTCCGATTTTGCAGTAAAGTTAATTAAGGAGAAGAAAGCTTATGTCGACGAACAATCAGCCGAACTTATTAGCAAGCAAAAAGGAAGCCCTACCCGTCCGGGAACTGATAGCCCTTTCCGTAATCGACCTGTTGAAGAAAGCCTCGATTTATTTGCCAGAATGAAAGCCGGTGAATTCGAAAATGGTGCCATGGTGTTGCGTGCTAAAATCGATATGACTTCACCAAACATGCACTTACGAGATCCATTAATGTATCGTATCATGCATGCTGAACACCATCGAACAGGCAACAAGTGGTGTATATATCCAATGTATGATTATGCTCATGGTCAGTGTGATTATTTCGAAGGGATTACACATTCCTTGTGTACATTAGAATTTGAAGTTCATCGTCCATTATACGATTGGTTTGCAAATGAATTAGCCGACACAGAATACCGACCTCGTCAAATAGAATTCTCTCGCTTAAACCTAACTTATACCATGATGAGCAAAAGAAATTTGCTTGCCTTGGTTGAAGAAGGGCTTGTTAGTGGTTGGGACGATCCAAGAATGCCTACTTTATCGGGTATGCGCCGACGTGGTTTTACTGCTCAGTCAATAAAAAACCTAGTTGAAAAAGTTGGAGTTACCAAAACAAAAGGGATGACAGATTTTGCTCTCTTAGAGCATGCTGTTCGTGAAGATTTAAATAAGAAAGCGCAACGTTTAATGGGGGTTTTAAATCCACTAAAAGTTATTGTAACTAATTTCCCCGAAGATAAAGTTGAAATGGTTTCAGCAGTTAATAACCACGAAGACGAGAGTGCTGGAAGAAGAGAAGTTCCTTTTACGCATGAGTTATACATCGAGAAGGAAGATTTTATGGAAGATGCTCCCAAAAAATACTTTCGACTTTCAGTTGGACGAGAAGTAAGATTTAAATATGCCTATTTTCTTACTTGTACCAATGTAATTAAAGATGAAAATGGAGAAATTATTGAGTTGCATTGTACTTACGATCCTGAAACAAAAGGAGGAAATTCTCCAGATGGTCGTAAAGTAAAAGGGACAATCCATTGGGTTTCAGCAACTGAAAATGTTGAAGCTGAAGTTCGTTTATACGATCGTTTATTTAATTTCGAAGATCCAGCTAACGAAAAGGATAAAGATTTTCGTGAGATGTTAAATCCCGATTCACTTAAGGTACTACCAAAATGTTATATCGAACCTTTTGTAACGCAAATGAAGGTATTAGATCATTTCCAATTGGAACGTATGGGGTATTTTAACATTGATAAAGATACTACAGCCAATAAAATTGTTGTAAACCGTACTTTATCTTTACGTGACAATTGGGCTAAGAAAATGGGGAAATAAGATAAATACTAAATAAATAGTAGACCCTCAAAGTATTAAAGCTTTGAGGGTCTTTTTTTTTCATTCAATTTAAAATTTACGTATTTTTCAATGTAATTATTATATTTGATCTAATCGTTATTGCTACTGCTATTTGAGGTGTATCACAGAGTTTCTCAGCCATTAACCGATAAATACAGCTTCTTTATCGATCATTCGAAAAATACCTAAAAAAAGAGGTCTATTTTTGAAGCGTAAAATTTATTTATTATGGATAAAAAACACAACACTAACGGGCGCAGGGTCTTTTTTGGGTTTATCTTACTGTTTTTAGGATTGGTAATGATCCTAGAGCGTTCCGGTATTTTGAGTTGGGAGGTATACGATTTTCTACTTTCATGGAAAATGGTATTGGTTGCCATAGGAGCTTTGGTTTTTTTTAGCGGCAACAGAGGAGCAGGTATTGTTGTGATGGGGATTGGTGCATTTTTTATGATTCCCGATATTTTCAACGATTATATTGAAATAAAACGTTTTTTCTGGCCTGTAATTCTTTTACTCTTAGGATTGTCATTTATGTTCTCTAACCGAACTCGCAAGTTTAAGGATCAGATGAAATTTAATAACAATCCAATGGGAAGCTCTCAAGCGAGTAGCGATTATTTCGATGAATTTGTTGTTTTTGGAGGAAGAGAATACAACATAGCATCACCAAATTTAATGGGGGGAAGATTAACATCAATATTTGGTGGTTCGGAGGTAGATCTTCGTCAATGTCAAATCTCACCTAGTGGTTGTACCATTGAAGTAACAACCTTATTTGGAGGAAGTATAATTAAAGTACCAAACGATTGGACAGTTTTAAATAAAGTTACCACGCTTTTTGGTGGTTACAGCGATTTGAGAATAAAAGATCCTTCGTATTTTCCATCTCCTTCCAAAACCATTGTAATTACAGGTGTTTGTATATTTGGGGCTACAGAAATAAAAAATTACAGCAAAGCGCATTAATTGCTTAGAGCATGAAACACCCACTTTTTAAAAATCCTGCATTATTAATTTGGTATATAGCTTTCTGGATTATATTATCTGTGATCCAGTTTTTGTTAGAAACCCGAATTTTCGGAGCTAATTTATCAATCACTTTAGTTGATGTAATTATTTCGAATGTAATATTTGCATTACTTGGATTGGGTGTTTGGTATGTCGTTATTGGCGGTGTTAATGAAAAAAGAACACAACTCTACCTCGTTTTCTACCATTTGTTTGCCATGTTATTTATTGTTTCATTTTGGATGTGGCTTACCAGTCAAATCGATATGACTTTGTTTGAATCAGATTCGGTAAAGTCACATATGAAACTGGTTATGCCAGGCAAGGCTGGTTTAGGAGCATTAATATATATATTGATAGCTGTTTTTTATTATACCTTTTTCTTTTATAATCGATTGGATGAGAAATCAAATGTGGAGGCTAGGTTTAAACAATTGGTAACTCAAACTCAATTGAATGAATTAAAATCACAGATAAATCCACATTTCTTATTTAATAGTTTAAACTCTGTTTCGTACTTGACCATTGCCGAGCCTGAAAAAGCACAAGAAATGGTTATTAAACTTTCTTCTTTTCTTCGATATTCATTGAAACATAAGCAGAATGAAATGGTTACTATAGAACAAGAAATTGAGCATATTAAGCTTTATCTTGAAATTGAGAAAGTGCGTTTTGGCGATAAATTACAAACCGATTTTAAGGTAGAATCTTGTATCAATTGCCAAATTCCAAATATGATTTTGCAACCTATATATGAAAATGCAATAAAATATGGCGTATACGAAACAACTAGCCAGGTTGAAATTAAAACAACGGCGTACCTTGCCAAGGATGAAATGATTTTTAAAGTGAGTAACAATTTCGATCCCGAGGCTGTAGTAAAAAAAGGAGAAGGAATTGGATTGTTTAATATTAGAAGAAGACTTGGATTAGTATATGGCAACACAACATTATTGTCATTTACAAATGAAAACCAGATATTCACAGTAACTTTAGTAATACCACAAAATAAAAAATTATCATGAGCGATAAAATCCGAACCGTAATTATTGAAGATGAAATGATGGCTCGAAAATTATTGAGGAGCTATTTGCTTGAGCACGATAGAATTGAAATTATTGCTGAATGCGAAAATGGTTTCGAGGGCTTAAAGGCTATTAATGAACAGAAGCCCGATTTGGTTTTTCTCGATGTGCAAATGCCAAAACTTACTGGATTTGAAATGTTGGAGTTGTTGGAATACCGTCCTGAAATTATTTTTACAACCGCTTATAATCAGTACGCAATTAAAGCCTTTGAGCAACATGCAGTAGATTATTTACTAAAACCTTTCCCAAAAGATAGATTGTTGTTGGCTGTTGACCGAGCTATTGAGAAAATTAGTGGAAACAAAGAGAATGAAACACCAATTGATAAATTAACCGAGAAACCCGAAACTGAATTTATTGAAAGGGTAGTGGTTAAAGACAAAAGTAAGATACATATTATTCCTGTTGAACAGATTCGTTATATCGAATCGCTCGACGACTATGTAATGATATTCACCAAAGAGCGTCGGTTTGTAAAACAGAAAACCATGAAATTCTTTGAATCAAACTTAAACTCAAAAGAATTTGTTCGTATTCATCGTTCATTTATAGCAAAGGTTGAAGAAATAGCTGAGATTCAACAGTACGAGAAAGAATCGCATATTGTTATTCTAAAAAACGATCATCAAAAACTTAAGGTAAGTAAAACTGGATACAAAAATTTGAAGAAAGTATTGAGCTTTTAAAACTTATCAAATTGGTATAAAAAAAGATGCCATCCTTTTATTTAAGGGATGGCATCTTTCTATTTTATTGAAACTAGTTTTCGACGATAGTTTTGAAAGAACCGTTCCTTTTTTACTGATGAATAGCAACTAACTTCCGTCGATAGTGAATTCTCTTTTCTTTCCTATCGTATATTTCCATAACAGCTTGTTTGCTGTCGTAGCCATTTTCTTCACAAAATGAATTAAGTTTTGGGTATACTTTAAACATTCCAAACATAATTGACATTTTGCCTTTTAATGGGAAGTCTGTTACAATGTAGTCGGTTTTCTCACAGTGTTTAATTGTGAACAATTCAGAAATATTAGATAGTTGAATGGAGTCTTTATCATCAACAATACATCCAGCGTCGAAATTAATATTGTTTTCACCCATTTCCTTAGGATCATCGTAATAAATCCCAAAACCTTTGGTTATTACTATCCCGTTTTTCTCGTATAATTCATTGAAAACATTTTTCATAACCGAATCGGTTAAATGGTAATGCCCTACAATACTTTCGTAAACAATAATTTCACCGCCTTCGTTCTCAATTTCTACTTTAGGTGAATAAAACCCATTGTAAAATCCAAGGTAAACTATAAATGAGAATAGGATAAATCCCAGAATTGCAAAAACTGTTTTCATCTGTTTAAATTTTGCCAAAATATTTTAAAGAAAACTGGCATGTTGGTACATTAAAAAGATGTAACAGATAAACATGTATTTTGATTAAATTATTTTGAAATTGGGATTTGAAATTCAAAAGTTGATCCAATATTAGGTTTTGAAACAACTGTTATATTTCCTTCCATACAGTTTGCAATAGAATGTGCCAAGCTTAGACCTAAGCCAGCACCACCCGAGAATGCATCAATTCGATAAAATCTTTCAAAAATCTTTTTTTGTTCAGTTTCCGGTATTCCAATTCCTGTATCAATAATTTTGAATTTGAGATGATTGTCAGTTAATTCACTTTTTACTTCAATTTTACCTTCAGATGTGAATTTGAACGCATTTTCCAATAAATTATTGATGATTTGATAAAAACGATCCTTATCGGTAGTAATCTCAAGATCTAATTTTTGTAATGCAAATTGTATTGTATCGGTGGCGTTTTTTTGATATTTTATCTCAATTTGTGATAATACATCGTTCACATTGAATGCCGTTTTATTAATTGTTAACGAGTTCGTTTCTATTTTAGAGAAATCGACAATGTCGTTTACAATTTTAAGCATGGTATTACTGTTATCGCGAATAACCTTATTAAATTCTAAATGTTCTTTAGGATCGTCGGTTTGAGAAACCATGTCTGAAAAACCGATAATAATATTTAAGGGCGTTCTTATTTCGTGACTAATATTTTGTAAGAATGAAGATTTCATTTTGTCCGATTGTTGAGCTCTGTCTCGAGCAATAACCAATTCTTGGTTCATCTTCTTCATATCTTCCTGCTGATTGTAGATGTGCTGAAATGTATTACTAACAAGGCTATACAAGTTGTTCCAGAACATTACAATTACAATGGAAATCAATAGTGTTGTTATTATCATGTTCAACCAGTTGGAAAAATTCTCCATGTAATTTGAATTCTCTGGTTTAAACGATAAAATACCTTTTGAAAAAAGGAAAGCAGCACTGGCCAAAATAAAGAAACTTACTATTGCTAGAATGGTACCAATTCTTTTGTTGTAATATAAAAAACCTAATGCCACTGCTGGAATAAAATAAGCCCAACCAAAACCATAAATTCCAAAAGAAAATACCGACATTAAAGCCATTGTGTAGATAACACTAAGAAATATGGCACCTTTAACATTGGATTTTAACTTATTTTGAAAAACATAAAGCAAAACCATAATAACAGCTAAGCACATTTGTACTCCATAAATAAACTTGAATCCGGTTTCGGGTACTCTAAGAAGTGAAATTGTAAGACCTAGTGCCATAAAAAAGAACAACACAATTAAAATACGGCTCAGCACCATGTCTTTGGTTTGATCCATTTTCTGCTTTAGAAAATCAGCTTCCATAGTAGTTTTGAAAAAAAGATTTATAATTCACCTATTATTCTAAGAGATGTAATAATAAAAAAAAAACACAAGAAAGTAAGGGTATAAAAAACCGCAAATTGTAAAAGGTACAATTTGCGGTACTTCTAGATGTTTATTTATATTACTTCTTAGCTATGTAGTCGGCTAGCCAGGTTCCAACCTCAGAAGTTTTGTACGATTTACCTTCAGCAATATCTTCTGTAACGTAACTTTCAGCTAGTGATGCATCTACTGCTTCACGTATAAGTGCACCTTCTTCTTTCATGTCAAATGCATATTCGAACATCATTGCAGCTGAAAGCACTGTTGCTATAGGATTGGCAATGTCTTTCCCCGTTGCTTGTGGGTATGAACCGTGTATTGGTTCAAAAACACTAGTGTGAACACCAATTGATGCTGAAGGTAATAACCCAAGCGAACCAGTAATAACTGATGCTTCATCGGTTAGAATATCACCAAACATGTTCTCTGTTACCATTACATCGAAGCTTTTTGGCCACTGAATAATACGCATTGCGGCATTATCAACGAACATAAATTCGGTTTCGACTTCGGGATATTTTGGTGCCATTTCTTGACCAATTTGACGCCATAAACGAGAAGTTTCCAATACATTGGCTTTGTCTACAATGGTTAGTCTCTTTTTTCTTTTCATTGCATATTCGAAACCCAATTTCAAAATGCGTTCTACTTCTTCTCGCGTGTATACACAATGGTCGAAAGCTGTGTTGCCATCTTCGCTACGTCCTTTTTCACCAAAGTAAATACCACCAGTTAATTCACGAATACACATAAAATCGGCACCTTCAACTAAGTCTTTACGCAAAGGTGATTTGTGTAATAATGATTCGAAAGTTTCAACAGGACGTAAATTTGCATATAATCCTAACATTTTACGCATGCGCAACAATCCTTGCTCGGGGCGAACCTTTGCTGTTGGGTCGTTGTCGAATTTTGGATGACCTATGGCACCAAAAAGAACGGCATCGCTTTCCATACATAGTTGGTGGGTTTCTTCGGGATAAGGATCACCTACTTCGTCGATAGCAATTGCACCTGTTAAGGCCGTTTTGTATTGAATGGTATGACCAAATTTATCACACACTGCTTTTGTAACTTTTAAGGCCTGTTCAATAATTTCAGGTCCAATTCCATCGCCTGGCAATACGGCTATTTTTAAGGTTTTGCCCATTGTATTTTTGTTTTAGTATTAAACTGTTTGAATATCGATTACTTCACTTTTAAACTGTAATCAAAAAGGATTGCAATTTTAATAAATATCAGGGGAATAACGAAACAGAGTTTAAAAATGTTTTTTCTAAACAGTAAGGTTTAGCACAGAAGTTACATTCGGTTGAATGAATTAGAACCTATTTTGATTCAAACTCAATTTTTATATCGATTTTAAGGCAATCCATAGTGGAAGTGCTGGATATTTATCAACTGGAATAGGTTGTCGTTTAGAATTGGAAACAAGAAGTTACTCGTTCATATTTTTTTATCAAAACGAAGGCTGAATTCAATATTTTATTCCTCCAAAAGTGGCACAACAAAAGTGTTTATAAAGAATAATGGTTTCTTTAAATCCTACTTCTTTCATTAAGTCCAATTGAAAATTCAATGTCACTGGAGTATCTTCTTTATGGTACTGCTCTTTTACCCAGTTTAACTTTTCAATTCCAACAATGCTTTCAAGTGTATTGAACCATCCTTGGTACATTAATTCATCAAGTAGTGGATTTTCATGTAGAATAACATCGGTAATCCAGAAAGAGCCACCTGGTTTTAAGGCTTTGTATATTTTATCAAACACTAATATCCATCAATATTTATAATTGTTTACTTCAAAAAAAACCACTCTCGTTTCTGAGAATGGCTTATATTTTTTTGTGTTTTTCACATACACATACCACCCTCACTTCTGTTTTCGAAAATCAGAATACCTAGAAGGCTAATGGGGTTATGTTTGTTTATTTTGTCATTGTTTTGTAATCTGGACGAAAGTATGGCAATGTTTATTTAAAATAAAAATGGATAGTTGAAAATTTTTTCATTTTTTAATCGATTCATGAGTTTTGTTAACAACTGCACCTTATTTTTTTATTTAAAAAAAAAGATGCAGTTGAATGAAGAATTAGATTGGACAATTACCAGCATTAAAGGTGGCTACAATTCTTATTTCCGTCCCAATAAATGGATCGTTGTCACTAGCTTCTGTTATTTCTGAAAAGTTAATTTCTAGATTCTTTAATTCATTAATTTCATCCAAGGCCGTATTGACTACACTACCAATCTTCGATTTTTCCGTAGGGAAATCAAAAGTAGCATCGTTTCCAAAAGCATTTGCAACCATTTCGTAAACCGTATTTGGTTTCAGCTGAAGAACTGCTACACCTCCACTAAAATTAAATGGTGTCCATCTTTCGTCTGAGCCTTTAATTCTAAACTTTCCTGAAATTGTAGGAGCCGCTCCAACTGGATTGTTTTCACAAACGTAGCTTGTTATTATTTTATAAGGTTTCAACCCACTTTTAGGAACAACATTTAGATCTACAGTAGTACCACAAAAGTTAGTGATTTCAATTTCAGAAGGTTCGACATCATATTGGGCATCACCCGAAATACTTAAATAAAGCTTGTTTGTATCGTAATAGTTTAGCGAAATATATTCATCAACTTTAGTAGGATAATAAAATGAACCCGTATTTACATGATAGGGTAATGATTTTCCTCCTAGCTTACCTTTTGCAACAGTTTCGTATTGTTCATAAAAAATTCCTGATTTTCTAATTTTTAAAGTATAGTCAAACTTTGCAGAACCCTTTTGTCCATATTTTTCTTCAACATTGAAATTAATACCTTCTGCGCATTTTTCTAAATTATTACGTATATAGCCAGAGTAATAATCTTGTCGATCAAATAATAAAGAGAAACTTAGTCCAGTGTATGTAGGTGGAGGTGAAACACTAAGTGATTTATTGAAACTGCTTACTGAAAAGCCATAGTATGAGGATGTTGCGATGCCATAATCTTTAATTAGTCCATCATCCAGTGTAAGGTTTGATGCTGTTAGTTCTCCTGAAGTGGTGCCCGTATAATACATATATGAGTTGTAGGTATATCGACCTGAGTATATGAAGTCATGATTGTATACGCCTTTAGCCACAGAGATATTCCATCCATTAATAGAGGAAACAATTTCATCTTTGAATTTTACATCAAAGGGTTCTGATCCTGGGTTTAGTTGTGCCGATTTTAGTTGTTCAAAAGGGTACATTACTATTGTAACATCCGCATATCCTTCTTGATTAAGTTCAACCTCTATAGGGAATGTGTACCAGCTTCTGTCTTCGGTAACGGCTTGTATTACAATTAGAAAAGTATTGGATTCTGAAATCTCAATATTTGGATCAACTGCAACTTCGATGTTCCCGTTCGTCGTGGAATAATATTCATTAAACTCACCTTTTAAATCCACAATGTTTGATGCTTTTTCACCAAAGAATGCAACAAAAACTTCTTTCTCGGTAAAAGGATTTCCCAAGGTATCTTCGAGGCTTACAGTTATTTTTGTGTCAAAGAAATCTGGATCGATAAGAAGTAAGGTTAAATCTTCACCAGTTTCTTTATCCTGCAATGGATTGTTTAATAGATCATTGCAGCTAGTAGCTGCAAACAAGGTGGCAAACAAAATCACCGCCGTTTTTAGGTTATTTATAATAATTTTCTTCATGATATCTGTTTTTTGATTTTACAACGATAGAAATTTGTACGATAAGCTAAATTTCAGCACCGGATACAAATAGTATTGGCTCAATTGATTTTCCAATAGCTCTTCCTGACCAAAATTAGGATTAGAGGTTGGTGCAATCAAACCAGTAGATTCAATAGTTAAGTTAGGGCTTCCCATGTAGTATGAACCTACTTCAAAAGCAAAGCCCAACGATTTATCTTTGGAAAGTGTTCTACCTAGTCCGATACCCAAATAAGGTGAAACCTTTATCCCCGGTTCTACAGTAATGTCAAAATTTCCAACTTTATCGGCAGGTATTTCAATGTCGCCCCAAGGTAAATCGCTTCCGGCGCGTCCGGCAACATTTACTTGGAAGTTATTCAAACCGGCACCAACCGATACAAACAGAATTTTGGACAGATAGAAGTCGTACAATGCGGTGAGTGAACCTGTTTTGAAATCGGCACTGGCATCGTATTTAATGTCTGACTCCTCAAAGGTGAAGTTTAGTGGACCATAGCCCATCATATCGTATCCAATACGAGCAGTCATTCTGTCGTGGAATTGTACAACTACATCTCCACCAACTCCCATGGTAGAACCTTTAAGTGCAGCACCTAAGCTTATGTTTTGCGCCATGCTTGTCCCAATGGTCAAGGATAGTAATAGTGTTATTACACCAATTTTATTTGTTAATTTTTCCATTCTTATAGTGTTTTTGGTACTTGAATATAAAAAGACAAAATAGTCCTTTTATTGTTCTTATAAACAACAAAACGCTATAAAAGTTGTAGGATTTAAAAAAAAATGCGAAATTATTTTAGCATTTTTTCAGTATTCAAATACTACCAATTGAGATGTATAATACCGCCTTGGATTATGACGATTTTTATATTTAGGAAGGCAAAATTATTGGGAAGAGAAGCTGTATTCCCAATGATTGCAACTTATGTTGTACTTCATTTTGGAAAACCAATGGGCGAAGCTGTTGGTGCAGTTTTCATGGGGTACATATTGGGAGTTATAGCTTTTGAAGGGAAAAATATTTGGGGGGGGATTATCTTTCGCATGTAAATAGCTGCATTAATGGAGAGTTTTGCTTTCTTAATGCGAAGCTAGTTTTTATCCTTAATTCCTCCAAAAGTGGCAAAACAAAAGTGTTTATGAAGAATAATGGTTTCTTTAAATCCTACTTCTTTCATTAAGTCCAATTGAAAATTCAATGTCACTGGAGTATATTCTTTATGGTACTGCTCTTTTACCCAGTTTAACTTTTCAATTCCAACATTGCTTTCAAGTGTATTGAACCATCCTTGGTGCATTAATTCATCAAGTCGTGGATTTGCATGTAGTATAACATCTGTAATCCAGAAAGAACCGCCTGGTTTTAAGGCTTTGTATATTTTATCAAACACCAATATCCATTCATCTTTTGAACGCAGGTGGTGTAGGGTAGTAGCTGCAGTAATTATATCGAATTTTTCAATGCCAAAGTTAGCCGATCTAAAATCACTTTGAATTGTACTTACCTTACCAGAAATGTTGTAGTTAACTCTTTTACTTGCAGTTTTAAGCATGTTTTCACTTAAATCAACTAAAGTAACATCAACATTTGGTAACAAAGCTGTTAGTTTCACGATGTAGTTGCCACCACCGCATCCTAAGTCCATTATTGCGTGTGCATTGGGATTATAGATGGAGGCTGCTTTGCTGATTAATTCCATGCAAAGAGGTGAATCTAAGGCAGTATCTTGTCCTTTTTCAATATTTGTATATTGATCGGCCAACTGGTCGAACTTGCTTCTTATTTCTTCTACGCTTGATTTTTTCATGGTGTTATTATTAGTTATCGAGTCATTGGTCATTGGTTGATTTTTGACAATGTTTTCATTCACCAGTAAAATTTGTATAAAAAAAGGATCGTATTAATAATACCATCCTTTCAAATATATTATTGAAGAATGATTACTTCATCATTTCTAGTAGGTTGAGCATTTTGAGAGTGGCAATAATTGCGGCATTGGTTTGATCGGGATCTAAACCACGTGTGCGAAACTCTTTGCCATTGTTCCAAATAATTACTGCTTCAACTAATGCATTCGTTTTACCACCAGGAGGAATCGTTACGGAATAGTCCAATAGTTTTGGGAGTTCCATCTTCAGCCCTTTGTATATTTTCTGTACTGCATTCATAAAGGCATCGTATTGACCGTCTCCTTTACCCGTTTCTTCATAAATTTTCCCCTTGTAATTTATGGCTAATGAAGCAACTGGTTTTAACCCAAATGCCAACGAAACAGTGAAGTTATGAATGCTTACAACTTGTTCTACCTCTTCGTTACGCAATACATCAGAAACAATATACGGAAGCTCTTCTGCACTAACCGATGCTTTTTTATCGCCTAATTCAATAACACGTTGAGTTACTTTTTTTAGGGCTTCTGCATCGAGGTTAATACCTAAATCTTCTAAATTCTTTTTAATATTTGCTTTGCCAGAAGTTTTACCTAGCGCATATTTACGTATACGTCCGAAACGTTCAGGTAAAAGTTCGTTGAAATATAGATCGTTTTTACTATCTCCATCGGCATGAATTCCACTGCATTGAGTAAAGACAAATTCACCAATAAGTGGCTTATTTGTTGGGATACGAATTCCTGAAAACGATTCAACCAACTTCGAAACTCGGTTGAGCTTGCTTTCATCTACGTTGGTAGTCATACCCATATGATCTTTCATTGTTGCAATTGCACTTGAAAGAGGAGCATTACCCGCTCTTTCACCCAAGCCATTTATGGTAGTATGGATGCAGCGTATGCCTGCTTTTACAGCATGAAAAACATTAGCAATTGCTAAGTCGTAATCGTTGTGTGCATGAAAATCGAACTTCAAATCAGGAAATGTATCTAACATTTCTTTGCAATAATCGTAAGTTTCATCGGGATCTAAAATGCCGAGTGTATCGGGTAGCATAAACCGGTTAACATTAGCAACTTTCAATCCTTCGAGCATAAAATGTACATAATCTTTTGAATTACGCATTCCATTCGACCAATCTTCTAAATATACGTTAACTTCAACACCTTTATCTTTTGCTAGTTTAATATTTCTAATGGCATCGGCTAAATGCTCTTCAGGTTTTTTCTTCAATTGTTCAGTTACATGTTTGTATGATCCTTTTAATAAAAGGTTCATCACTTTTGCACCTGAATTTACAACCCAATCAATTGAAATTCCATTATCGACAAATCCTAGCACTTCAATTTTATCGATATGTCCTTTTTCTGAAGCCCATTTTGTAATGCGTTGTACTCCTTTAAATTCACCGTCAGAAACACGTGCCGAAGCTACTTCAATACGATCGACTTTGAGGTCGTTTAAAAGTACCTGCGCCATGCTTAATTTTTCAACCTCGTTAAACGAAACTCCAGTTGTTTGTTCACCATCTCGTAGAGTGGTGTCCATTATTGTGATTAGATTATTCTCAGCCATAGTATTTGCTTTTCTATTTCCAATGTTGAACTATAAAACGAATGTTTTGGTACATTGTTCAACGTTTTAATAGGATGCTATTAGTCTATTCATATTTTTCGCTTTGTATAATCTCACTGGTCATTAGTTTATTTAGAATTACCAATGACTAGTTAGAGCGAAGCGAATGACTATTTATTCTCGAAAGCTTCAATTTCATCTTTCATTTCAACCAAATAATCGATATCGTCGTACCCGTTAATCAAACATGTTTTTTTGTAGGGATTGATATCAAAGTTGATTGAATTACCAGTTGTGTTGTTTATAAATAATTGTTTTTCAATATTTACAGTGAAACTAGCTTTTTTATTCGTTTCAATTGTTGAAAAGATCTCTTCTAAATATTCAGCCGAAACTTGAATAGGAAGCAATCCGTTGTTCAATGCATTTCCTTTAAAAATGTCGGCAAAGAAGCTAGAAACTACAACTTTGAAACCTGCATCGTAAATGGCCCAGGCAGCATGTTCACGGCTTGATCCGCTACCAAAGTTTTTACCACCAACAAGTATAGAACCTGAATATTCTGATTTGTTCATCACGAATTCAGTGTTGGGTGTATTCCCTTCGGTGTAACGCCAATCGCGGAATAAGTTGTCGCCAAAACCTTTTCGTTCAACAGCTTTTAAAAAACGAGCTGGTATTATTTGGTCGGTATCTACATTTTCAATCGGTAACGGTACCGCTGAGCTTTCGAATGTTGTAAATTTATCTATTGACATAATCTTAAAATATGGGCCCTATCTGCCTACCGGCATCTTCCCCAAGGGGAAGAAATAGGTGCGTTTAATTGTACTTTTATTGAACTAAATCTACCAAATTAGGTAGTTCTTTATTCCCCTCCGAGGGAGGGGTTAAGGGAGGCTTACTACTCCTGTAATTGCGCAGGCAGCCGCGACTAATGGGCTTGCCAAAAGAGTTCTTGCTTTAGGTCCTTGACGTCCTTCAAAGTTTCGGTTAGTAGTTGAAACTGAATATTTACCAGCGGGAACTTTATCGGGGTTCATGGCTAAACATGCAGAACATCCTGGTTGACGCAATTCAAAACCCGCAGTTTCAAGAATTTTAACTAGTCCTTCTTCTCGAATTTGTTTTTCAACAGCAACAGAACGTGGAACTAGCCATGCCACTATATTGTCGGCTTTCTTTTTGCCTTTTACATAATTGGTGAATTCACGAAAATCTTCGATACGACCGTTTGTACAACTACCAAGGAAAACATAGTCGACAGGTTTTCCAGCAATTTTTTCACCTTCTTTAAAACCCATGTATTTCAATGAGTTTTGAAAGCTTATTTTATCGTTACCAACAAGACCATCACTTGTTGGAATGCTTTCTGAAATTTTGATACCCATTCCTGGATTTGTACCGTAAGTAATCATTGGCTCAATATCGGCAGCATCGAAAGTATATTCAGTATCGAAAACAGCACCTTCGTCGGTTTTCAATGTTTTCCAATGAGCAAGTGCTTTGTCCCATTCGGCTCCTTTTGGCGCAAATTGACGGCCTTTTACGTATTCGAATGTAACATCATCGGGAGCAATTAAACCACCACGTGCACCACTTTCAATACTTAGATTACAGACTGTCATTCTTCCTTCCATCGAAAGGTTTGTGAAAGCTGTACCTGCATATTCAATGAAGTGTCCAGTGCCACCTGATGTTGTTAATTTAGCAATAATATATAATGCAATATCTTTTGCAGTAACACCTGATTTAATTTCACCATTTACAGTGATACGCATCTTTTTAGGTTTTGGCTGCATAATACATTGGCTTGCCAATACCATTTCTACTTCGCTGGTACCAATTCCAAAGGCTACAGCACCAAAAGCTCCGTGGGTTGAAGTATGACTGTCGCCACAAACTATGGTCATTCCAGGTTGTGTAAGTCCTTGTTCTGGTCCAATTATATGAACAACTCCATGACCTTCACTTCCTAAATTGTGGTGAACAATGTTGTGTTCTTTACAATTGGCTTCAAGTGTTTCAACTTGATGTTTAGACAATTCATCAACAATGCTTAAATGTTGATTGGTTGTAGGAACATTGTGGTCGTGAGTAGCAGATGTTTGATCAGGACGTGCAACTTTTAAGCCGCGAGTTTTTAATCCTAAAAATGCTACAGGACTGGTTACCTCATGAATGAAATGGCGGTCGATGTACAATACATTTGGACCTCCTTCAACTTCTTTTACTGTATGGGCATCCCAGACTTTGTCAAATAATGTTTTAGCACTCATAATATTTCAAAATTCTATCGTAATTGTGATGGATAATGACAAAGCAATTTGTTATCAGTATGATAAATTGCTTTGTATTGCTGCCAATGACGTTCGTATTTGTTTGTAATTTTTTATTTGTTTACTACCGATATTTTATTGATGGCATCGAGAAATGCTTCTACTGATGCTGTAATAATGTCGGTATGAGCTCCAAATCCATGGAAGTCACGTTCGCCGTGTTTAATGGTCATGTGAACTTTACCAATGTCGTCGCTACCTTTTGTGATTGCTTGAATTAGAAACTCTTCAACAGTAACCTGACGTGTAATGATTTGTTTTACTGCATTAATAGCAGCATCAACAGGGCCATTCCCAGTAGATGCAGCACTAAATTTCTCGCCAGCAATTTCTAACCGTACTGTTGCCATTGGTTCCAACGATTGTCCTGAAATTACTTGCAAATAATCTAGTTTTATTCTGTGTTTTTGATTACGAACTTCACCAACCAACATTAACAAGTCATCTTCTTTGATGTCTTTTTTCTTGTCGGCAAGTTTTAAGAACTCTTCGTAAACTTCATTTAATTTCTCTTTAGATAATTCAACACCTAAATTATTGATATGATGTTTTAATGCTGCACGACCACTACGAGCTGTAAGAACAATTGAAGATTCATTGATACCTACATCGGTTGGATTGATGATCTCGTAGTTCTCACGGTTTTTCAAAACACCATCTTGATGGATTCCTGATGAGTGAGCAAACGCATTACGACCCACAATTGCTTTGTTCGGTTGAACCGGCATGTTCATTAAGCTCGATACCAAACGACTGGTTTTGTAGATCTGTTTTGTATTGATTCCTGTTGTAATGTTCAATTCTTTTTCGCGGCTTTTGAATGCCATTACAACCTCTTCTAACGAAGTATTTCCCGCGCGTTCGCCAATACCGTTTATAGTTACTTCAACCTGACGGGCACCATTTAAAATACCTGCAACTGAATTTGCAGTAGCCATGCCTAAATCGTTATGACAGTGAGTTGAAATAATTGCTTTATGCACACCTTTTACATTTTCCATTAAGAATTTAATTTTTTCACCAAATTCGTGTGGCATAGTGTATCCAGTCGTGTCAGGAATATTAACAACAGTAGCACCTGCTTTGATTACAGCTTCCACAACTTTTGCTAAATAAACGTTCTCAGAACGGCCTGCATCTTCGGCATAAAATTCAACATCTTCAACATACTTTTTGGCATACTTCACAGCAGCAACAGCACGTTCTAAAATTTCGTCTTCGTTAGAATTGAGTTTGTATTTAATATGGTAAGGCGAAGTACCCAGACCCGTATGAATTCTACCATTTTTTGCATATTTAAGGGAATCTGCAGCTACATCAATATCTTTTTCTACTGCACGTGTTAATGCACAAATGGTTGGATTCTTAACGGCTTTTGAAATCGCTACAACTGAGTTGAAATCGCCAGGACTCGAAATAGGGAAACCCGCTTCGATAATATCAACACCCAGTTCTTCGAGTGCTTTAGCTACTTCAATTTTCTCAATTGTGTTTAACTGGCACCCAGGAACTTGCTCCCCGTCGCGTAACGTTGTGTCGAATATGTACAACCT
>JAQIBQ010000101.1 GCA_027859005.1 Prolixibacteraceae bacterium
GAGTAAATGTAAGTTATTTGCTTCTATGCTCTAAGTTTCAGCATTGCTTTATCAATTCTTTTGCCCTTTCTTTGATAAATAAAATAACCTGCAATTATTCCTAAAGTATCTGCAAGTCCATCGTATATATCCATATTTCTGCCGGGTATAAATTGTTGGGCAATTTCTGTCAAGTATCCTAAAATAATCGCAGCAAACAATGCCCTCATAAGGGCTTCACTGTTTTGGAACTTATAAGCTATATTAATTGATAGTAGTAGAAATACAATAAAATGTACAACCTTATCAATATAATTTCCTGCAATTTTGCCGTCTCCTGGAACTAAGGTAACTATCAAGACGATCGTTAAACTAACGATGAACAATCTATTTCTACGCATCTTTTTCTTTTAAATCAATTATACACTCCTAAATTCTCAACCACGAACCAATATACAAACTGCATTAATTATTTATTTTCATATTCACCATATTCACAACCTCCCAAACAGCCTTCTAGCTCATCAATAAGGTTAAATTGCTTGTTCTCTTTCTTAAAAAGAGAAACAGTTCCTTCGGCATGTCCACCATTCCACAATTTATTATGTTTTTTTTCACCCTTTGGTGATTCATAATTCACCAACAACATTTTTGATTTTTCACATTTAAAATGAACATCAATCTTATATTTCCGATTTACTGAAATTACATCCCAATAGAAATATTTTTCGTCTTCTTGAGTACTAAAATTCTGGTGTGATAGCTTCCAAAATTTTGAGAAATTGAATTCAATAAATTCACCTTTGTAGAAGAATGCTGTTAAGATCCGACGTTGTAATTCTACTCCAAATATTTTTGGGCAACCGCCACCCAAATCCAGACTGGCATCAACTTCGGTATTGGTTATCTTTGATCGGAAATTATTACAGTTTAACCATATCCATGGATTAGTATAATCTTTCCCCCAATTTTTATCTTGATATCCGAACGATGTTTTGGGATGAACCAGATACTTTTCATTGTTGAAAATTACTTCCCCTTTTAAATTACATTTCATGCCTTCAACATGCCAATACATATGAAATGCACCTAACATATTCATTAATTTGGAACTCCCAAATCCAACATCGAACGTCACTCTTTTATCAATTGTTAAATCCCATTGCATAGATCCAGCATCACTCATTCGCTCTGGAAAGAAGTCGCGTTCTTGTTCCGAAACAGTTACCGATCCGCTTAAATAAGAATCGCTAAGTTTATTCGGCCCCATCCTACAATCAAGTTCTTTTATTGAGGCATGAAAATCGGTAATCTTGTAAAAATTATGCAACTGTACTTTTCCTTCGCCCCAAGTACCAACCTTTAGCATAGCAAGGCTTAAGGTTGTTTAATCTATTCTCTTTCTTTTGCCCAAAAATTATCTTCCCCTTCCATAAGCCTGGGTTAATCACATAGTATTCTATAAAAAATGGTTTTAATTCTCCGGTTACAGCATGGGTTGCAACAAACGAATGCCACCAACAATCGTAGCCATTAGTAGAAGAATATTTTGTTAAAAAAAACCTATTTTTACTCATCGTATTCGTATTGCATTATGTTTTTTCAATAAAAAAGCGAACTTATATATGCTAATATTTTTCATCTATCGACGATTGTGATTTTTTCTATCATACCCGTTTATAGTGTAGTTGAACTAGACCTGAATCGTAATACTTACTTGCGATTGCTTTAAGAGGAAACCTTTCGATTCCACCTATAAATAAGCGTTTCCCGTTTCCAAGTATTGTTGGAATAACTGAAATAATATATTCATCAATCAGGTTCTTTTGCATTAGTAATTTTACAATTTCGCCACCACCATCGCAGTAGATATCTTTTCCTTCTTCACGCTTAAGTTTAGTAATTAACCATTCAATTTCGCCATTGAAAAAAGTAACACCATTTTCACGTTCTCTAGTTTGGCGCGTAATCACATAGCACTTATACATTTTGGATTGAGGGAACATACCTCCTGTAAGTTGTAAAACCATCTCGTACGTTTTCCGCCCAACAATATAAGTGTCAGACCGTTCTTGCATTGCATTGTATCCATAATCTTCGCCTTCTTTCTCAACTGCCGACAACCATGATAAATCGTCGTTTTCATCGGCAATGAAACCATCGAGACTCATGGCTATGTACAGTACTACTTTTCTTTTGTGCATAATTGGGTTTTGCTTTTGTGTTTGCAACAATAAGATAATGGCCTTTTGATCACGAACCATTAAGTCAAAAAAACATTCGTAAAAATAAAGATATCGTTTCAAAAAATGATTTCCCCCCAATGGCCAATGACCCGTATCAGTTTATGCTTACTGGTGGAATTCTTATTTCATATCTGAATTCCAGTCCGATACTATCTATTATTAAATCGAACTGACTCTAATTAACTATCGAGCTTCTCACCATAAGCCAAATCACCTGCGTCGCCTAAACCTGGAACGATGTATGCCTTTTCGTTAAGAATTGGATCAATTGCACCAACCCAAAGCGTACAGTTTTCATTGCCTAGTTTATCAACCACATAATCAACACCAGCCTGACTTGCAATAATTGCTGCCAAATGTACATGCTGTGGGCTTCCTTTTTGGTGTAAAGCATGATAGCCAACTTCTAGCGAAGAACCGGTAGCTAGCATTGGATCGGATAGAATCACTACTTTATTGTCGAGTGATGGTGAGGCCAAATATTCAAATTCGATCACAAAATCTTTCTTATCAATGTATTTCCTGAATGCAGAAATAAAAGCATTCCCACTTCGATCGAAATAATTCAATAAACCCTGGTGCATAGGCAAACCTGCTCTTAGTACAGTTGCTAAAATTGGAAAAGCATCTGGCACATCTATGTTCGCTTCTCCAAGTGGAGTTTGAATATTTCTGTTCTCGTAATCTAATTTTTTACTTATTTCATAAGCGAAGATCTCTCCTATTCGCTCAATATTTCGTCTAAAACGTAAAGGATCTGTTTGTACATTAACGTCTCTTATGTCGGCTATAAACTGATTAAAAATAGAGTTCTGTTCGCCTAGGTTAATTACTTCCATCGTATTTTGTTTACACTTAATAATTATTTATAGATTGCTTTTTCCAAATTGACAATAGTTCTTAGCTCTTCCAAAAACCAAATTCATCGTTAGCATTTTGTAATACCTCCAAGGCGAAATTACTTGCATTAAGGTTGATTTTATACTTGTGTTCATTTATGTAAAAACATAATCACCATCACCATCGTAAACAGATAGTTGCTGTGCATTAAAATCAAATGTAGCGTATATATTCATTGAAATATTTTTACTCCAAACGAATGGATTTCGAATTTGATTTACACAGGCTGCAAATTTTGCATCAACAATTGTTAGAATTTTTACTTTATTGGCATAGCAATAATTGACAAGCCATTTTGCTAAAATATCAAATTCATTTTCATTACATTTCCAATATAATACTTTCACTTTACCTTCTCTCACTGAAAAGAGTAAGAAACTATCACTTTGTGTTTGGGATTGAAATGACACAAAAGAATAAGTAAAAGAATTTACTTTCCACGAGAAAGGGTAAGAAGGATCAGTATTTTGATTCGCAATTAACCATGGCTTATTAAAAATCCAATTGAACTCAGACTCAGATCTACTGAAGAAACTTTGTCCAATACTATGTTTCTGTTTAATGAATATTGGACTTTCCTCACCTACAATATTTTTTAAGGGATACTTCTGAAATAAAATATTTTTTACTGTACTCGCAACCTTGAAAATTACATTCATTATAAACAAAGCGAGCTTCTTGCTTCTATTCAAACCTCTTTCTTCATACAATTCAAATAAATTAATAGCGTTATAAAAGCGTAGTCCTTTCCGTTCTAAATGATAACTAAAAAGGCCTGATTTCTCATAAGCCGCTTCAGAAGCCGGCGCGTAATTGGTAAACATCAGCTTTTGATTCCAATCGTTATACATCTCGTTTAACAATAACAAAGAAAGTCCTTTTCTTCGGTAATTTGAATCAACCCAATTGCCACTACACCAACCAAATCTGATGAATTCTGTATTTGTGGATATATGATCGGCCCATACCGTTCTAAAAGCAATTACGCGCTTATTTTCAGTAATAAAATAGATAACAATATCACTAGGTAATGCTCTTGGATTTGAACAATATGATTTAATTCGTTCAGGTGTTATTGGAAGTATTGATGAAGGATGAAGTGGATTTTCTTGAAAATAATTTTCAAGTTCTGCTAACGCTACTTTTTGGATGTTCCACTTGTTCATTTAACTATTGTCTTTTTACTGTATTTGCCGAAAACAAATTTCGTATTTTAAAGTAGAAATACTCAAAGTGAACTACTTTTTTTATAGCCCATTTTTGTGCTAACTCAACAGGTATGCGTTGAAAATGATTGGGAGCAACATCGAATTTCAAGCCTGCAGTTCCAAATGTTACATCGGTAATGTTTTCAGTTTGAAGTCTGCTAAAAAGCGAAAGTGAAACTTGATCGTCGGTAAATGGAAATGAAAATGCCTTAAGCTGAGGATTAAATTTCTCGTTCACCCACTGCATGCTTTGTTTAATTTGCTGGAATTGCAATTCTTCTGATAGCGTCCACATTTCGGGGTGATTCATACTGTGTGCTCCAATAGTAAAACCACTTTTATGCAGTTCTTCTATTTCGGCTAAACTCATGTAGGGCTTGTAAGCCGAAAAATCAATACTATTTTGCTTTGCCAACTGATCGAGTTCATCAACCTCTTGAATAGCAAACCTTTTTCCACCTGGCTTTATGCATGCATTGGCTTCAAGTATTGCTCTTTTAAATCGATGAAAAATGGATTGATTATCGACAAAATCAGGACTTACAAAAAAAGTAGCAGGCACTCCTTTTCGCATTAGAATAGGTGCTATTATGTTACTACATTCTTTCAATCCATCGTCGAAACTTAAGTGCATTTTTTGCTTCGAAGGGTTTTCTATAATTTCAGTTAAATCAACTGCGTCATAATGAGTAAGCAAATAGTCCAATTCACTTTCAAATTCCTTACTCGAACGAATATTGTAACTGTTTATGTAGTCTATACTTTCATCGGAAGCAACATGGTAAAATGGAAGAAAAGGAGGGAAATTCTTGCCTGCATTTAAAACTGATAAAGGAAACAAATTTCCGATATATGCTATGTTATTTCTAACTCTCCGATTCATTTACTTTTTAATTATTTTCAAAAACCAAGGCAAATTATTGTATTGAATATGCTGGTAAGTTTCGGGTAAAGCTCCAAAGCCTTTAAAAAAACGAGCAATTCCGTCAACATTTGATCCTTCAAAATCGAGCAAATATGCACTTTCTGCATTATTCTTTATAAATTCAGTCACAATAGCGTACATGGCTCTTGACTCTTTTCCTTCACTTGTTGAAACCGAATTCAAATAAGTTAGACGTTTTTGTTCAACAATAAAAAACGCAGCTGCAATTAGCTCATTATGCTGAGAATAAGCACCATAAATCAACCCTCTCTGCGTTCGCAATGCTTTTGTCAGAATTAATTTAATTTTTTTTGCATTACTAGAACTAAATCCTGAATGGCTATTTTCCTGTTTTAATTTTAGGTATTCGTTGCTATTCACATGAGTTGAGACGGTACAAAGCCTTAATGCTTTTTTTGTATTTCGTTTGGCATGAGAATTATAGCCTTTTTGTAATTCGTTGAAACTTGGTTTTAAAGAAAGAATGAAATTCTTGCGGTCTTCTATTTTTAACCTGTCGTTATGTACAATATTCAATGAATTCATCGATAAGTTATAATAGGAACATGCTTGATTCAAATAGACTATAATTTCATTGGTTATTTGAGGCGTTGAAGGTGGATAAATACCATGTTGCTGTGCATAGGTCGGTTGGAAATAGTATTCAATGGCCCATTTCTTTTTGGCAATAATTGGCATTATATAGTTATAATCTCCATAAACTAATCCTTTCCAATCGGGATCAATAATATCGAGATACCAACTTTCGGCATAGACTCTTGAGTTGGTCGAATTGTAAATTATTTCGTCCCATTTTACAAGATCCAATTTGCTATTGTGCAGTATTTGTATTTTTTCCATCTCTTAATTCAGCTGCAATTTGGGTCATTTCGGTGTATACATCTTGCCACCCCTTCCAATGACCTCTATTGCTTAACGATTCGTTATGCCACAAGCTAATAAAAGTTCCACCAACATTCGCGGTTTCCTTCATTAGCTTTTCAATTTTTTTCAATGCATCAACAGTCCTCATGTTCCGATAATGAAATAAAGTTACTTCCATAATTTGAAAAGGATAGATCTTCAATTCGGTTATTTCATTTTTCAAAACATCGAAGAAATAAAAGGGTGTAGCAATGCTTGCCCTAAATCCAGGACGGCTTGGATACCCCATTGAATAATCAGCTTCTATTCCTTGTGAAACAAGTCGACGATAGGTCGTTGGCATTGTCATTTTTAAATAATGCTGCCTGCTTCGTTTTACATTTTTTTTAGTTATTCCTTTTAATCGATCAATCTCAATACTTAATTGCTTTTCATTTTTATTTGAAGCGTAAGAGGGATGAATACCAACTTCCCCATTCTCGGCAAGCCTTCGTATTAAGTTTCGGTATTGCAAATTTCTATGCGATAAACTCCTGTCGTGTTTCCCTTTTTTATTTAGAAGCAAAAAGAAAACTGCTCTGAACTTGTATTTTTTCAACACTTCCAATAAGTAGTCGTAATTATCGTATGGATCTTTTTCAACTCGATTAACTACAGCCATTCGTTTACGAAGCAAGCTCCACCTACCATTTAATACATCTTTAAACACGGATAATATAATTCTTACAAAACCTTTATTTTTAAAAGCCCATGCATTATCGATATCGATACTAGGAATGTAGCAAAAAGCTGTTTTTTCAAATTTAACTGAAGGGTATTTTTCAGTAAGAAGTATTGCTAGTTTTTGTGCCCAAATATTTACCAAAGGTTGTTCTAAAAAACCATTTGTAGCAGCACAACTATTTCGAGCCATAAACCTTTGGTGTGAATCACGCTTCCCAGGCAAATACTCCTCGAAGCGAGATACTAAGTAGAAACTTGCTGCAAAAATATCGAAAGGGATAAATGAATTTTCAACTGAAAAAAGCGTCTTCACACCTTCCCACTCTGATACATCGGGGTAATAAACTTGCAAATGATGTTCGAGCAATAAACTATTTGGACGAAGGAATAAACCTTCGACATTAGGCTGATTGGAGTAATTAATTTTAACACCATCACTTTTATTGTATTCGGCTATATCTTGAAATATTTTGCAATCAGCTTTCAATATTGTTTTAAAAACCAAACTAAAAGCATATTCAATACGGGGTGTTACTTCAGAAACAAAAACGTTAATCATAATAATTTTTTGGGACGATAAAAATAATACATTTTTCAGGGAATAAGCCCTTCGTCGGCAAAACTTGTAAATTTGCTTCCAGCTATAATTAAATGATCTAATACTTTTATGTCGACCAATTTTGCAGCTTCAATCATTTTTTTTGTGATCGTAAGGTCGGCATCGCTTGGTGATAAATTTCCACTGGGATGATTATGCACCAGAATAAGTGAAGAAGCTAATTTTTCAATTGCTAATTTCAATATAATTCTCACGTCGATAACCGTTCCAGAAACGCCTCCCATACTAATTCGCGCTTTATTAATTACATTATTTGCTCGATCTAAAAAAACCACCCAAAACTCCTCATGATCTAATTGATCCAAATCAATTGCCATTATAGTAAACACATCCTGACTACAATTTATTTTATTGGGTTTCATTTTCCCTAACAATTGACGTCGCTTACCTAACTCAAGAGCTGCTAATACATTAATTGTTTTTGCTTCTCCCATTCCGTTGTACTTTGTGAGTACATCTACTGAAGCTTTGCCTACAAGGTCAAGATCGTTCTTGAAATCGGAAAGCATTCTACGGGAAAGTTCAACTGCCGATTCAGTTCGGTTACCCGAGCCGATTAAAATGGCAATTAATTCAGCGTTGCTTAGCGATGAAAAACCATGCTTAACCCACATTGCACCTCTAAACCAATAACTATCTGGTTTAAAGATGTGTCATTTTTAAAAATTTC
>JAQIBQ010000008.1 GCA_027859005.1 Prolixibacteraceae bacterium
ATTCCAAGAGGAATTCTGACATTTAAACAAGAATAAGCAAGAAATTTAGCAATATTTCACAATCATAAACCTATAATTTATAAAAGAATCAACCAAATAATCTAGTTGCGGATTTAAGGTACAACAACAAATCTACTTGTATATTCTCAATTATATTTTGGGAAGAATACTGATTCTATTGACCAGCCTCGTCACAGACGAGAACCCGAAAACCTACTCGTTGCAAACGAATAGCAGGTGAGTGTTTAGTTGGATGAAAACGCCACTTGCCATTTGGTATTCAACAAAAATGCCGGTCCCTGCATCAAATGCTTTGTAATATACAAAAACGGGATCACTTGCCTCAACAACATTTTGGAATTTTATCATATCCTCAACAGTGTGTGAGTTTCCTTTGGATATTACCTTTCCCCCAATTCCATAAGCAAAGTATGGACCAAATCACAGCATTACAAATCCATTGCCCAGAACTGTCTTGAAAAACAAATTCAAAGACATTTAAAAATAACGGAGACTGATTGTACTTGTTGATTCAACACTCATATTTTTCATGCCTTTGCTTGAAAGCAGAATTCCAGGTTGAAAATATAACTTCGGTGCAAGTGGAATCTGAACATTAACTCCGACTTGATAACCCCTTAATTTATCATTTTCAAGTTTGTCTCCATTGAATGCTTTTCCATTTAAATTCTGAAAATTTACACCACCAATTACAACAAAGGAGATGTTCGCTTGATCAGTAGTTTGAGCCCTTGCGAAAGTAAAAGAAAGCACAAAGGTTATTAAAGTGAAAAACAATTTAGTTTTCACTTTTTTATATAAATAGATGTTCCCAAATGAGGGTGTAACTAAAATAGTTTTTAAAATGAATTAGATGATTCATTCCTGATGAATTTTAAAAATTGTGAATGTAAAAGGCGACCCAAAAGGATCGCCTTTATAACCAACACTAATTCGATGGTAAATATCAACGTTCGTAACGTTAAGGTTATACCACTGTATTTGAATCAAGAATAACAGCGGTTTGTGCTAAAGCTCGTCCATTGAAGGATGCTCCTGTTTGGAAGGTAATACCCGTCATTGATAGAATAACACCTTCAAAATGAGCGTTTGTTCAAAAGGTTGCTTCACCTTTATTTTTACATCCTTATCACTCGGATTAAAGTGGTATGATGCTTTTGGTCCAGTTTACGGCAGTCATTCTTAATATCTTTTAGTAATCTTGTTTTATCAATCTCCAACATTTTATAATCATCTTTAAAACTCATTACTTGATGTAGCTAATTTTTCACAAGTTCACTGGCCTGATTAATCCAGTTATCCTTGTCGATACGATCGGATGATATATTTAAAATCTCAGCGATGGTTTCTACATCTAGAGGAGATAGCTTACTGATTTGTTCAAAAGTATAAATACCCAACATATTGAGTCTTTCTTCGCTCCAAATACCAATTCCATTAATCAAGGTTAGATTATTCGCTTGATGAAGATAAGCAAGGCCTAATCTATCAAAATAAATTCTCTCCTTCATTCCTTCAATACTTTTTAAAACTTCAGACTTCTTCCCCTCTTTTAGAACAAGTTCACTGGCCTGAAGTATCCATTCATCTCTTTCAATTCTTCCGGGGAAATATTCAATTGCTTCAGTAATGGTTTGCACATCGTCTTCAGTAAAATTGCTGATTTGCTTGAACGTATAAATATCCAATGCATTAAGCTTTTTCTTAATCCATCCACCAACACCGCTAATTATAGTAAGGTCTTCTGCTTCTTCAATTTTGGCAATTCCTATTCGATTATAGTGGATACGTGCTTTTCTTTCCCTTATTTTCTTTAGTAACTCCATTTGCATTTCATCACTATTCAAAAGTTCCCTGGCTTGTGCAACCCATTCGTCCTTTTCAATCCTTCCTGAAAAATATATTATTGCATCATTAATTGTTTCAATATCGTGAGGAGAGAATTTACTTATTTGCCTGAAAGTAAAAATGTCTAATGCGTGCAGTCGTTCCTCAATTAAAGTACTAATACCACTTATCATTTTCAAGTCATCCTTTTCAGCTTCAGTTGCTGTGCCAAAACTTTTATAATCAAGTAGATGTTTGCGTTGTAAAAGTTGGTTTAATGCTTCATCTTTATTATATAGCAATTGTTCTGTTCTCTTATTTTTTAATTTCATGTCATCAGTTTCATGTACAGCCTCTTTTTGAAGCGCATTGAGAGCTTTAGCTCCCATTTTTAGATGTACAATTTCCATATCTTTTTCACTGATACTATTATTCAGTTTACTTATTTCTGCATTCAGATTGATAATACGGTTATTAAATTCATGCCTTTCAAATTCAAGAATTTCTTTTCTCTTTTTATAAATCGACTTAAAGTATAACCATGAAGTTATATACCCAATGATTGCTGCAACCAGTAATAATAAAAGTATTTCTATGATTGCTCCACCTTTTGTTTCAGCGATAAGAAAAATTAAAGTTGTCATGATTTTAGTTTTTTATAGTAATTACTGTTCTTCTGTTTTTTGCTCTTCCTTCTATTGTATTATTGTCAGCAGCAGGTTCTTTTTCACCATAGGATTCAATCGTAATTTTTGGAGGGGGCACTCCATTGCTTTCAAAATAATGCAGCATACGTTGAGCACGTCTGTAACCCAGTGCCTGGTTATAATCATTCGATCCAATGGCGTCTGTATAACCTGTGATACTGAGCATGGTTTGTGAGTTTTGATTCAGGTAAATCTTTGATTCCTCAACGTACTTTTCAGTTGTTGAATTGGAAGCGAATTCAGATTTATCAAAATCAAAGTAGATGATAAGATCTTTGGGTGCAACTGCCGGTTGCTGCGATAAAGTGATTTTTAATGTGTCGGCAGTAATTTCTTCTGATAGTTTGGGATCAACGATTTGTTTCGTTTCCAGATCATCACAAAACCCCATTATCTTACACACGTAGATATTGGTTGCAATGAATGACCAGATGCAAAATGTAAGAAATCCAATTAGTAGAATTTTCATCTCATTATATTTTTAATTTTTAAAAGTATTCGATGCCTGCCTGTTCGGCAGACAGGGAACTCGCCAAATGGTTTACCTGTGAGAGTATTTAGCTCATGGCTCGTTTCATTGTTGTAATTTTTTTTGAAGTGATATTTTATTGCATAAATGTATGGTCATAAATCGGTTTATTTGTTATCTAACTTGAGACAATACTTACATTATTCACACTTTGGGGGAATCATTTATTGATGAAACGAGCATAGCAGGATTTACCACAAAAGGATATGAATAACTCTGCGAGTTCCACGAGTGGAGACATTGATATTCAGAGGTGTGATTTTAGATCCAACAGATAATCATTAACTTAATAGGTATATATACAAGTGAAAAAGGAATATTATTGGGAATAATTTTTATAGCAATTCTACCTTTGCTGGTTTTCCTATTGAAAAGTCACTGAAGACAAAATCAGTTGTTTTAAATGAGTTCATTCTAAATAAATTTTGTCCAATACCGGGAATTAATGGGTAAAATGAAAT
>JAQIBQ010000234.1 GCA_027859005.1 Prolixibacteraceae bacterium
AGTCTTCATCAGTTTTGAACCGTTCAGCAAACTCTATAAGATTTTGTCCTTTAAAAATATCCATGTATCTATTGATTTTACAGGAAACAAATATATGTATTTATCTACTGACTTCTATATTTGTTTTTTATAATCTACCCTATGAATCTTATTGATAATCATTAAAATATTCACATAAGCACCAATTGAATCAATACAAATTCTGATATTTACACTTTATGACTACCTGATTACAAGCTCTTTTATCTAACGGCTTACTTGAAATTTCTTCCTATCAACATACTCGCCACGCTTCATTTCTAAAACGTATACCGATGGAATAAGATCTGAAGTATTTATTACAATTTTAGATTGTTCAACAACTGATTGAGTTAACACTTTCCGACCTTTCAAATCATAAATCGAGAGTTGTACTTTTTCATCTATGCCTGCATTCATTTCGATGTTCAAATAATTTGAACACGGTACAGGATAGATTGAATTAATAAGTAAGGCAACATTGCTTGTAGACGTTTTCTGCGATTGAATATCGATGTTATCGATTACCCAGCCCCAACCGGTGGAATATTCATCGGAAAAAAGGCGAAACCGGAACATAAGCGTATCGCCTTCATTAAATCGATCTGATACACTTAAATTGTGATGAATAAACATTGAGGAAGATGGATTACTGTCAAAATCCTTGTTTATAAATGCTAATGTTGACTTGTCAATTGCACTAAAATCATAACCATCACACAAGGTTTTCCAATTAAAACCATCTGCAGATGCTTCAACTGCAACGTAATCGTAAAAATACTCTGATCCAAATATTGAATCCTCTTCTCCTAATTCAATTATTGGGATATCCTTATACGATAAACTTAAATTGTTTTGGTTTGGACCATTTATTATGGGTGTTTTTAAATAATAATTGAATTCATAATTTTCTGGATATGGATGTTCCGAGTGAATGGCCATACCTTCACCAAGAAAAGGATAAGAAATAATAGAGAACTGATCACCATCGTTTATGAAATCGTTTGTGTATGTGTCAAAATCATTGCTGTATTTGTATTGACTTTCGTTGTAATGAACCGTGAAAAAAGTTTTATTTAGCGACGATAAAATTGATCCATCCTTATAGGCTTCAATTTTAATGGTGTGTTTGCCTTCGTCTAAACCTAAATCAAATGGTTTTGTTTCAACTACATCTATTGTTTTAATATTTTCAATAGCTACATATCGATCATCGTCTACTTTTATTTTCACTGAGTCGTATGCCGCATTTAGGCAATATTCAATATTTGTTTTATTTGAAGGGCTTGTTCCTGCGTTTATTATAGTTGGATATTCGTCGGTGCTGGGCAAACCGGGTAAATCAGCCGTCCAAATGCCACGTCCATAGGTTGCAAGAACCACCTGATTTCCTCGCAATTTTATATCCCAAATAGAAATTGAGGGTAAACCATTCCCAGCAAATTCCCAGCTTTCGCCATTGTTGTGAGATATAAAAAGACCAATTTCGGTTCCTACCCAAATTTCATTGGGATTATGGGGCATTACCAATAGAGAATAAACAGCAACATTAGGGAATCCATTGTTACTTTCCCCATTTTCGAAGCCTGTAATATCTCCCCATGTTTGCCCAAAGTCATTGGTTCTTATAATTTTTGGATGGCCGTCAAAGCTAAATAGCGCGTATGCAGTATTTCGATCGAGAGGATGCACCGCCAATCCAGACAGCAAGCCCATTGGATAGGAATAGTTTTGAGTCGGTTGAAACGAAAGGCCACCATCAATGGAAACATGTATTTTTGCCTGGTTGGTCATTGATGACGCTGCCCATACAACATTGGGATCGGCAGGCGATGGTACTACTATACTTGAATAAACCCACCTCCAGGTTTCATTTGGAATTTCTGTTTTCTTCCAATTTAGGCCAAAGTCTTCGCTTATAGTGATACCCGATGGTCCTGAAAGATAGAGCTTGTCTGGATCATTCGGAGTATAGCCAATTCGCGTAATAAAAGGAGCATTACCAGCTCCATGATCTTCAATTTCTGTGGTTATTTCACGTACAGTTTTCCCTCCGTTGCTTGAAAGAATTAACCAGTTGTAATAAACAGAACTTATCATTTTCTCTGGATACTGAGCATTCCATACCGCATCAAAACCATCTCCGGATGAAATCATTTTCCATTTCGATAAGTTATCAGGGTTTTCAAGAGAAAATGAACTTCCATTGTCTTGCATTCCTCCAATATACCTGTCTTGCCTCGGATGTTTGTCTACACCATAAAATTGGGTGGTATTCAATCCGTTTAGAGGATTTTTCCATGTTTTTCCCTCGTCGTCGGAGTAACAAACACCACCGTCGTTTGCCACTACAATACGATTGGTTTGATCTTGTTTTTTTACAACCTGAATGTTATGTATGTCGGCATGAATATAGGGGATATTTTGGTCGGGGAATTCGTGAGTGTAACCGGAAGCCAGTGGCGAGAAGTTAAAATCAAGCAATTTAAATGTATTTCGAGCAATTACTATTTTTGATTCAGGTAGTGCACTCGCATCCCAGTGTCCTGTTTCGGGTAATATGGGCCATATTTCTCCAATTACTTCAAAATCTTTTCCTCCATTCTGAGCAATTTCAGATGATGGATTTTCAGCATAATCTACATCCTGAATCCAGATATACTCACGACAGATGGCTGAATAGTCTTGTGTGTAGTACAAATTGAACGCTCCATTTCTATCTTGGTCACGAAAGGATACCATTAGCTGACGATTATTTTCAATGTCCCACACTTCAAATGGTACTTCCACATAGTCAGTAAAAAAGTGCAAACTATCTTCTACTCCAGAGGTTCTTCCTTCGGGCACTAAAAAACGATGGGCTTTTTGTGCTTTCCCTGGGCCAAACTGAATTTCAATGGTCTTGTAATTTGTCTTTTCAGTATTGATCTGCATTGATCCATACAGGTATTTCTGCCCATAGTTATTAAAATCCATAAAACTTGCTACATTTTGGCTGTAGGTTGAAATTATACTCAAGCTGTCGTCTTTAACTCCCACTATATCTAGCTGGTACAAATCAACACAACCAATGAATGCACGATTGGTATTTTCGGGCGATACGGCCACTGCATTATTATAATTGTTTTGTTCATTAAAATAACTGTTAAGCGAAGTTGTTTTACAGATTGACCAGGTATTCCCGCTATTATCTGAAAAATATACGTGTGCTAATCTATCGTTGGCATAAATAATATCAGGGTTCGAAGGAGCTATTGCCATTTCAACCCGACCAGATACACCCGTCAATGAATAATTCCAATTATCACCGGCATCAATCGATGTTAAAACACCCATTCCATCACATGTAGCATATAAAACATTAAAATTAGTAGGATCAGCTATGATTTGATGAAGGGCGGTTAATGAAGGGTAAACATTTGACCAAGTTTCACCACCGTCTATCGACTTCTGAATAGAGGTTTTGGTTGCTGCCAGTAGAATATTTTCATTCATAGGGTCCACCACAATTCGATTAATGAATTTAAAATCATCGTTTATTGTTGTTGATTTTAACACTTCCCAGGTTTCTCCTTTATCATTCGATTTAAGAATACCATCACCTATAACACCAAAAGCACCTTCAAATACCTCACCGGTACCGGCATATATTACATTGGTGTTCGATGCAGCCATGGCAAGCGTTGATGTTCCCAGGTTTTGAAATTCGGAGCTTAAGTTTTGCCAAGATTCACCGGCATTGGTTGTTTTCCAAATACCTCCTGAAGCTGATCCTATAAACCAGGTATTACAACTAGGATCGTCAGGATCGACAATAAGTGCACGTACGCGTCCACTCACATTACCGGGCCCGCGTTCTTTCCAGTTAAGTTTAGTGCTGGCTGATTTTAACATCAACTTCTTTTGTTGTGCTTTTTTCAGCTCTTTTTGTTTGTTACTGGTGGTATAGGTTGGTGCACTATCACCCCAACGCGTTCGTATCAATTGATGATAGCGTGCAAATTCAGAAGGACCATCTGTTTTTTGTACTGGCGAATTTGTTGATAAAGTTGTATGGTTTTCATTTTTCTGGAGGGCATTATAGCCTAATGCAATAACAACTAATGCTAATACACTAAACATCACTTCGTAAAATACTGGCTTTTTTATTTTCATATTTATAAATATTTCACTGTTGTCCGATTAATGTTAAAGTTAAATATATTTACTAATTTCGTCACTTTAAGTAACTGATTATCAATTAGGCTAAAGCCCAACACTATTTTTTAAATCAGACACTAGTCTAATTTTCCATTCATTGTTTTTCAAGAAACACTACTTGCATTCCTGCTTGTTCTTATTAAGGATATCTGTTTTTACAATATCATTTCGGAGGACTGCTTCCCATTGGAAATCAATTTCTTCTTTGACTGTAAAATTGTCCATTGGATTAGAATTCAAGAGGTAAGACGTAAAATTGTCCTCTAATTCTTTTAACTGTTCCAACTCACAAGAATTTAATTCTCCTTGAATGGCCTTATTGCCCAAAATGTCAATTTCAGATGGTCTAACTCCTTTATTCAGATGTACACTTACGGTTTCGTTATTGTCGATACGCTGAATAAAGTAAATTCCATCCATTTTATTGCTCACAAAGAAGGTGTTGTACTGATAACGGGCGCCACACAAATAAATGGCAGCGTCAGCCAGACAGGGCGATCCTTTGCTTATGACTCGAGTGTTGGTGCGGTCAATTTTGCCCTCGGGATAAAGTATTTTTAAGCCCTCGCTTAAACCTAAAAAACCAACAACCAAACCATCGCACAAGTGTCCGTGAAATTTCTCCAAATCCATAAGGTTTATGTGGTGTACTAAACCCAATCTTCCTTTCGAAAAATCAGTATCGATGGTAGTTATTTCAGGTTCACTTTCCGGTCGATTCGGTCGTTGGTTACAGGCCAATAATACGACAATTACCAGGCTGTATTTTAGATGTTTTAACATAGTTCTTTATGTATGTTCCTTTAAGTAAGTTTAAATTAGAAAATGTATTTCAGGTAGCAATTCAGTACAAATACCTGAATATCTATGAGCTACACAAAATGCGATAATTATTTTATTTATACTGTAAATAGACTTTTCACTATGAGTTTGACTATATCTCATAAAATACAAATCTGTAATAAATTATATATGTGTATAATCCTGATGCTTGCACTTTCATACTTGATACTAAATAGTCACTAACTTACTTAACCCTTATTTTTCCACTGCTTATTTTCGAATCGCAAACTATTTTATAGATATACAATCCCGATTTCAGTTTACTAACTGATACTTGATTATTGGAAGGCAGTTGTTGAGTGCTTATTTTATTACCCTTCAAATCATAAAGTTCAACAGTGGTTAACTGTCGTGTATTTCCAATGTCGAACACCACATAATCGGATGCCGGATTGGGATACACTTTTAGGTTATATTCAGAGTCAAATTCTGCTACTTCGGTTTGGTCTTCCAGCGTATTATAGAATGTTAAAACTTCGGTAGCTACTATCTGATTGTCTTTTATTTCAGAATAACTTTTTTGAAGCATTACATTCGAATACTGCTCAAAATCTTTCAACTTTGAGATATGCCAATATTCGAATTCGGCTGGATAAATAAGGTCGGAAAACGAAACTGTTAGATCATAAGAAAAATCGTTACTCCATTCTTCAATTAGTTGAGTAGTGAGCGTGTCTTTACCAAAATAGTTGTGTTTAATTAAGTTACCACTGCTATCGTAGTTATGGATTTCTTTAGTTTCAGGGATCCAATCAACGCTTAAAGAATCCCATGTAAAATCAGCTTCAAAAATCAATTTATTTTCTTCATTCTTAGCAAATTCAAGTTTTGTAAGGTTTATCCACTGGGCATTTTCTGTGTCCCAACGAGTATTAATTTCGCCGTTTATTTCATCTTCATCATCATAAATATATTCTTTTCTCGATTGCAAAACCAAAGAATAACTTCCGGTGCCTATTTTTGCATATTCTCTATACTGAAGCTTATTGTATGAATTGTATCTGTAATTATATTCCGAATTTTTGTCCCAAATTAAAGATGAATCATTCCACAAATAATAAGTATGGCTTAATAATAGGCTATCATTTGTAAAGACATAATCCTCTTTCTTTGTATAAGAAAATTGATTGCTCGTATAATCCAATTGGGAAGTTATCGTTTGTACAAGCTGTCCAAGGCTATCGTAGCTCTTCTCAATCTTTTTATGCGAATCAAAAAAATCGATTACCCAATTTTCAACAATTCGATTTCCATTACTGTCGTAGGTAAATGTATTATGTATAAATGGAGTCCATGTATTTGTAGTATTGTCCCATTCGTACAATGAAGCTGCAATTGTATTCCCATTCTCATCGTTAATGATTTCTTCCTTATATTCGTTTTGCAGCTCATTGCCTGTCGAGCCAATTGTTTGATCAACAGCCATATGACCACCATTTCCGTAGTAAGTAGTTGTCTCCTGAGATTCAATGGACCATTCATTATCCACTGCATTCCATATCATATAATCATAATAAATCTGATTCCCATTTTCGTCAAATTCCCAATCATTTTTTCCAGTTATAAACCATTCTCCAGTTATTGAATCTGGGTCAAAGTCCATATGGACTATTTTATTCCCATTTTCATCCCATTCATAATGTTCTTTATCATTCGGTATCCATTGGGCAGAACTGATATCCCAGTCGTAAACTTCCCAAGTATCACCTTGTCCTTTATCATTCCATGTCCACCGTTCCAGTTGGTAGGGTTCAATTTGTCCTGTCGTTTCATTCCACTGTTCAATCAGCAAACTGTCGAGGCATTGTTCTTGTGTTGAAGCAGATTTTAAGCTTTGGGTATTATCTGCGTGGTTTATTATATATGTATTTTTTAATGATTTGGTAGATGTAATTTCATTTTCGAATTGTTTGTTTTCCAACTCTGTTTTATACAACTCATTTCTTTGCTTAAAATCTTTTCGAATGTTTGTAACTGCTGTTTTTGCAATAACAGATGAAACCAAAATGAAAGTCAATAAAGATAAAATGTAGAATTTATACATATTGGAATAATTAAATGATTAATGAACGTTTGTTTTACTAAATGAATGATTCAATTATGGTTTTTTTATTTTATCAGAAGTGCTGATTAAAAAAAACTAGAGTCGAACCCCTATTTTTCGTATTAAAATAAATTTTCAAAAAAAACTTCCAGAATGTCTTGCACCAATTGTGTTTGCGATACAAATCACATTCTATAGCTTTGTTTCATCAATATATTAATTAATGCAATTACGTTAACAAAATTCAAGTCCCAGAAAACAAAATCATAGTCTCACTAACAGAAAATACACACTTAAACAACTGAATTAAAAAGAATTTGACATAACGCCTTTACGATGGGTATTTTTACACAAACTAGATTACTCTAATCTTCTACATTACGGTAATAATTTTCTTATTTTTGAAATGTAGTATCACACAGGTCTTAATGGGTTATTTTACAATGAAAGAAGTATCAATTGCATTTTCTATTTTACTAATCATATTTTTATTTTTAGGTTTCACATTGCTTTTGTTTTCGTTTTTCAAAAATAAAATTGAAATTCGTTATTTGTCTTTAAGTTATTTATTGAGAGCTGTTCTATATAT
>JAQIBQ010000262.1 GCA_027859005.1 Prolixibacteraceae bacterium
ACGCAAGCCCTGGCGATTTTGTCGACTATCAGGTTTATTTACCTGAAGCAGGCGAATACCGATTTGCATATCGTGTTGCGAGTAACATTACCGGTAAATTTGAAATGCTAATACTTCAAAACGAAGCAGAAACTGTTTTGCACGAAGTAACCGTGAATACCGGTGATTGGCAAAATTGGAAAACTCAGTATTATTCAGCTGAACTTCCTGAAGGCAAATTCATTTTAAGAATTTTAGTGAAAAGTGGTGAGTACAATTTGAACTGGCTTGAAGTTGATACCAAAACAAATAAGCAAGATATTAAAGATCCTAGCTCTTATTTTGCACTCACTCAAAACAAGGGAAAATTAATACTCCATAACAAACAAGCATTAACTGAAACGGCTTCTTTTGAACTATATGATTTGTTAGGGCAAAAAATTATTAGTAGAACTATAAACTTAAATGGCGACCCAATTTCAACACTAGACATAAGCCAACTTAAAAATGGTTTTTACATTAGCAAAGTCAATGTAAACAAACAGTTATACACTCAGAAAATAAGAATTAATTGAAGAATATTGGGCAAGTAGACATTCTTGGTTGTCTATAGTTAGTTAGAAAATGAATCAATAAAAGAACCTCAAGCAGAGGTTCTTTTTATTCTTTTTGCAACAGAATATTTTGTCTGAAATTAAATTGATCTGCATTGATCTCTACTAAATAAATCCCATTTTTAAAGTTCGACAAATCGAACTCCAAGCTAGTATTTTCATCAATATCTTTTCTGTGAATCATCAATCGGCCTTCACTATTCCATATCTTTACAGTATTAATTTTACCATTGTCTTTTAAATAGTCAAAGTATAATTTTCCATTAGTAGGATTCGGATAAATTGAAATCTCATTCCTATTGAATTGTTCGAAATTGGTTCTATTGTCAACAGTCACTTTAACTCTGTCACTAGCCGTTTCAATACCATCGCTTACAGTAAGTTCAAAAACATAGTTTCCGTTTGTAAATCCTGAGATTGTTGTTGAAGGCTGATTGGGCGTCTCAATTATGATGTCGTTCCTTCCACTAACTTTCGTCCATTTATAAGTCAGTTGATCCTCATCTTGGTCTTCAGCCGTTGAATATAGGTGAATGAAATTTTCAGGTTGATATACCACGGTATCTTCATCAGCAATTACGGTTGGTGCATGATTCTCCTGTTCAGTAAAAGCAATCCAGTTCACATTCAAATTTCCAGTATTCGATGTTAATTTTAATTCATGTTTCCCTTTGCTTAAATAAATTGGCTGAACATAGTTGCGCCAGTTCTGCCATCCTCCCGATGAAGGAATGGTATAGGTGGCCAACATTTCTTCTCCTTCCATAATTTGAATAGAAGTATTGGCATCGCTCGAAATGCGGAGGTAAAGAAAGTATTCCTTCGTTTCAGGAACATCAATGTTGTATTGCAACCAGTCACCTCCATCGAAATAACCCACATTGGCAAAACCATCGAAATCGGCGGTTGTTTCCAACTGGACACCCAACATGGCAGAATAGCTTTCGGCTTCAATTCTTTGGGGAATTAAGTAAAAGTTACTTGTATCATGAACGGGATAAAAATTGACATACAGCTCTCCCAATTCAGTTAATTCGCCTGCATTTTCGCCATAAATATCAATGTAGGGCCAATCCCCATTTCGTCCTCCCGTAAACCAACTGTAGCGAAATACCATCGTATCGTTTTCTAAATAATCGATGGCACCAATGACCAAATTTTTCTGCATGGTTAAGTTTATAGTTGATTGATCCCAACAGGCAAATTCGGTCAACCAAATTTTCTTCCCGTACTTGTAAAAACCTTCCATATAATCTTGCAAAGCACTGGTGTAACACATGTAATTGTGAACGGCAATATAATCGATTCGACAACCGGAGCATTCTACAAAAAACGCATCGAGGTAGGCAATGGGATTGCTATCGTTTGTGGTTCCCTGAATATCGACACACTGATCGCAGTAATTTACAGCAGGACCCACAATTTCCAAATGAAACTCATCTGCAATTTCTTCCAACATAGGCCATTTTGCGGCAGCTTGTACCGGAGTCATGTTGGCTTGAGTTTTGAAATTTGGCTCGTTAAAACCAAGGATGTATTTCACTTCAGGATGGGTGCGTAAGTATGCTTTTAATTTGGCCGTATCGGCTGATCCGTTCCAGGTCATCGGTACAAATTCCAAATGATAGTCTTCATAAACATCAGCCACTTCTGATTCGGGTGTAACATACCAGTTGTACCACCATGATAAGCCGGATGAGATTACGTCTAAATCTTCTGGCGAATGATACCCATAAGCAATCCCTCTTTTGGCGCTTTGGAACTGGGCAAAAAGGTTACACGATACGAGTACAAATGAAATAATAAAAACAATTCTTTTTAAATCCATTTTTGATAAAATTGGTAAGCACCTAAAAATAGAGAAATAGTAGGTTACAAGAGACAAAAAGAATGCATCAAAGATACATCACTTGCTTAATTCAGTTAAATATCTTTCGAAACCAATCCCTGCGGGATTATATGTTTATAAAATTGTAAGTCGGTAATAAAAGGTGCGCCCATAGCTAGGGTAGAATGTCTTGCTTTGCCGTTTAGGTTCCATATGAATGTGACCTCTCCGAGGTCAAGGGTTTAATGTGTGCAATTCATTATTTTCGTCATTAACTCCCCGTTAACTTTCTTTTGCTTTATTACATCGTGAAATTCACTATTTTTGAACAAGCAATGAAAACTAAAAACATGAGACTAATTTTTTCTTTATACCTCCTTCTTCTCACATTTATCTCTTTTGCCCAAAACGAAAGTTGTTGGCCCAACTCACGTGGAAACATTCAACTACAAGGGACAACAAATGCCAATTTCCCTCAAAAAGTAAAATTGAAATGGACCTACAACGCCGATGGTATCTTTAAATCGGCTCCTGTAATTTGTGACAATAAGATTGTAGTAGGAAGCACCAATGGAACCCTTTATTGTTTAAACATGCAAGGAGATTCTCTTTGGGGTTTTGCTACCGAAAATTCAATTGAAGCTCCTGCACTAATCCATAATGGAGTTGTTTATTTTGGAAATCTTTCAGGCTCTTTGTATGCACTCGAATTAAACACAGGAACAAAAATTTGGGAATATAAAACAGAGAATCAAATTATGGGTACTCCCACACTGCTCAAAAAAGATGGAAAAGAAATTTTAGCAGTAGGCAGTTATGATTATTACTTACACGGTGTGGATGCGAAAACAGGCTTAAGTTTATGGAAATACGAATCGGATAATTTTCTTAATAGTGCACCAGCATTATCAAATGAGAATGCTGTTTTTGGTGGCTGCGATGGATTTCTACATCAAGTAAATATGAATTCTGGATTAAGCACAGGGAAGGTTGAAATCGCAACATATGTTGCTTCTTCTCCTGCGGTTGAAAATAACAAAGCCTATATTGGCGATTACGATGGAGGATTTACGTGTATCGATCTGAAGAACAAAACCATTGAATGGCGCTACCAAAACCCCGATAACGATTTGCCTTTTATTGCTTCACCCTCCTTGGTCGAAGATAAAATTCTTATCGGAAGCAGGGATAAATTTATTTACTGTTTCAATAAATTTAATGGCGAATTGCTTTGGAAAAAAAACACCGGAAGCCGTATCGATGCATCAACAATTGCCAATAACAAACAAGTTCTATTAATTAATATGCGTGGCGACCTTATGCTGTTAAATCACTCAGATGGAAACACGGTCTGGAATTACGAATTAGGTGTTTCAGCCATTAATGCGCCTGCGGTTATCGAAGGTGCAATTGTTGTGGCAGGGAGCGATGGGAATGTATACTTATTAAGTAGTGAGTATTAAGTAGTGAGATATTAGAAAAAACAAAATACCATGCATAAGTTCAAAGATTTAAAAGTTTGGCAGAAAAGCAGAGTATTGAGCAAAGAGATTTATTTTTTAACTAATTCTTTCCCTAAAGAAGAATTGTATGGAAATACTTCTCAAATAAGAAGATGTGTTGTTTCTATTCCTTCTAATATTGCAGAAGGGGCAGGGAAAAATAGTAACCCTGAATTCAATAGGTTTCTTGATATTGCAAACGGTAGCGCATCTGAACTTGAAACATTACTGATTTTATCCAACGATATAGGTTTATTGTCAAATAATGATCTCACAATGCTCGTTTCTCAACTTACTGAAATCCAAAAAATGCGTTATAGTCTAAAAAACGCTGTTCTCAATACTAAAATCTAAAATCTCAATACTAGAAAGAATGAATATTATCCAAATTATACCAGGCTCAGGAGGCAGTTTTTACTGTGGTAATTGTTTGCGAGACAGCAAGTTTGTCGATTCACTGAAAAGTCTTGGACATACTGTTGTAAAAGTACCCATGTATCTTCCGCTTTTTTCCGACGAACACGACCTCGAAGATATTCCCGTTTTTTACGGTGCCATTTCGATATACCTCAAACAACTTTATCCCATTTTCAGGAAAGCGCCTGCCTGGGTCGATCGATTGTTAAATTCTAAACCAATGATGAAACTGGCAGCTGGAATGGCAGGCTCGACCAATGCAAAAGGCTTAGAAGAAATGACGATCTCAATGTTATTGGGCGAAGAAGGCGAACAAAGTGCCGATTTAGATAAAATGGTGGATTGGATTGGAGAACACTGTAAACCCGATGTTATACATCTTTCAAATGCATTGTTACTTGGTTTAGCCCGAAGAATGAAAGAAAAGCTAAACGTGCCAGTGGTGTGTTCCTTACAAGACGAAGATGTGTGGGTAGATGTTATGAAACCTTCTGCACGTGAACATGTGTGGAAACTAATGGGCGAAAGAGCAAAAGATGTGGATGCATTTATTGCGGTAAGTGAATTTTACGCCAAAGCTGCGCAGCAATGGATGAATCTACCATCTGAAAAATTACACACTGTTCATTTGGGAGTCGATCCTGCTGATTATCCTTTTAGTAATGCCGTTACCCGAAATCGTGAAATTGGTTACATCTCGCGTATGAATGCCGAAAATGGAACGGAAGTATTGATTGACGCATTTATTCTCCTTAAAAAGGAGGTGCGGTTTAACGACGTTCATTTGCACCTTACAGGCGGATCAACAGGAGAAGATGTTTCGTTTATCAAAATCCAAAAGAAGAAATTGGAAGAAAACGAAATTCGTTCCTTTGTTCATTTTTGGGAAGGATTTGAAGGTAATCACCGTAAGAATTTTTTGAAAAGAGTACAATTACTGTCTGTGCCGGTTCTGAATGGAGAAGCATTTGGAATTTACCTTACAGAAGCAATGGCCTCAGGCATTCCTGTAGTTCAACCTGCTTTAGGCGCATTTCCCGAAATTACAAATAAAGCTGGCGGTGGACTAATATACAAACCCAACACACCCGTGGCATTAGCCAAAGCTTGGATGAAATTATTAGACAATCCCAAGCAAATCGAAAAACTTAGCAATGAAGCGCGAAAGAGTGTTGAAAATCATTTTGACATAAATACTCAGGCGGAGAAATTGATAGAAGTATATATGAAATTGTAGTACTTATGATTATTCATTTTGAAATACTTACTTTTAGATGTTATATCATTTAAAATAATGGATAAAAAACTAAATTTTTTGCTTTTAGAAGATAGACATGAAGATGTTGAAATAATTAAGCGAGAATTGAAAAGTAAAGGTTTTCCATGTATAATTAAGCATGTAGAGGATAAAAATGGGTTTATTTCTGAATTAGAAAAATTTAATCCTGACCTAATCCTTTCTGACTATAACCTACCTGCTTTTAACGGCTTAGATGCGTTGAGCTTTGTAGTGGAAAGAAAGATTGATTTACCTTTCATATTTGTGACTGGTAGTATAAACGAAGAAACTGCAGTAAGCTGTATCCAAAAAGGAGCGACCGATTATGTCATAAAAGAGAACTTGCAACGTTTAATACCTGCCATAAACAATGCCTTAGAAAAATTTAATTCCAAGCGAGAGAAGGTTAAAGCTCAAAATGCTTTATTGCAAACCGAAGAAAAATTCAGTCATGCTTTTAATAATGCAAACATTGGAATGTGCATGATTGATCTAAAGTAAGCAATCGCTGAACTCCGTATACTAAATCTACTTTGGGGTGGTTAGGTTTGTTTTTTACTTTAAAAGCAAACGATATGCTCAATGATAAAAAATTCAGGTCTATTTATAACGAGTTCTTGGAGTCCGGTCTGACCGTCCGTGATTATTGCTCGAACCAGCAGATGAATGAAGCAAAATTCTACTACTGGAAGAATAAACTAAAAGACCAGCTACCAGCTAAAAAAGAGTTTGTCCCTTTGGTTTTTGAGCATGGCAAACAACGTCAACCACCCCATGTTCCTGCTCTGGGGACTCATGGGATCGGAGCATTTTTAAATCCTGCGACTAAAGGAAAAACCTTTTCGTGTGAAGTAAGCTACCCCAATGGTGTTTGCGTAAAACTTAATAATTTAGACGACATAGAAGTATTGCGGTCATTACTTGTTTTAGCTCAACATCAAGATGTTTAGCCTTACCCCGTCAATGAACTACTATCTGTATTCCTATCCTACAGATATGCGTCGAAGCTTTTATACTCTTAGCGGAATGGTGACCAACCTGATGGGGCGCAATGTACAAGATGGAGATGTATATATTTTCATTAACCGCAGTTGTACCAGTATGAAAGTACTGCACATGGAATGTGGCGGACTGGTAATTTACCATATGAAACTCGAATCGGGCTGTTTTAAGCTGCCTTCCTTTGATCAAAACACCAATACGTTTCATACCAATTGGCAAGATTTAATGATGATCGTTCAAGGGATTTCTACCGATAAAAAAGCGAATAAAAAAAGATGGAAAAATCCTTCAACGTAGCGTGAAATAAGGTGTTTTAGCCTTGGTGCTTTGGTTGATATTGTGTATTTTCATGACATATACAACAAGAGGAAATGACTACTGAAGAAGAGCTTTTTTTACAACAAATTCTGGAAGATCGGGATCGGCTTTACAGGGAAACATCCAAACTGAGAAGTCAGTTATCCGGCTATGAAGACTTCACTTCAGAAAGGACCTCTTACCAACAACAACTTGATGAAAAAGATCAGGCCATCAGTAAGCTGAAACAACAGGTCGAGATGTTATTACGGAAGATATGGGGAAAATCCAGCGAACGCTACATTCAAGAAGACCCTCAGCAACGATGCCTCGATTTTGATGGTCTTGATTTGCTTCCAGAAGAAAAGGAACTTGCTACCAGTGCCAAAGAGGAAATAGAGCAATATAAAGAGAAACGGGTGCTTGTAAAAACCAGAAACCACCCTGTGCGCAAGCCCCTTCCAGAAAGTCTTCCACGGGAAGAATGCCACATCTATCCGGAAAACATCAATATGGAGAACAGCACCGAGCTGGAGCCTGAAATCACAGAGATATTGGAACGCAACCCAGCCAGGTGGTATGTGCGCAGGATTATCCGTCATAAATACATAATAAAGTCCCCTGGAGAGGAAATCGAAAAGCAAATCGTTACGGCTTCCATGCCTGCATTACCAATAGCCAAAAGTTATGCCGGGGCAAGCCTGCTGGCTGATATTATCATCAACAAATATGTGAACCACCTTCCTTTCTACCGTCAGATTCAAATGTTTAAACAGCAGGAAATCTCCATCGCTCCCGCAACCATTAATGGTTGGTTTGAGAATGTGGCCGACCTTATGAGGCCGGCTTGGTATCGGTTAAAGGAATTGATTCTTGAATCCGATTATGTTCAGAGTGATGAAACAACGGTTCCGATCATCAACAACGAAAAACACAAGACCGTAAAAGGGTACTTGTGGATGATACGAGCGGTTATACCCAACCTGGTTTTATTCCACTACGACCATGGTTCAAGGGCACAAAAAGTAGCATTGCATTTATTTAAGAATTACCAAGGGGTGATTCAGACTGACGGCTATGCTGTTTACGATATGTATGAAAACAAGAAGGGTGTTTTACCAATCGGATGTTGGGCGCATGCACGGCGTAAATTTGAAGAGGCTTTAAAAGAAGACAAAGCCAGGGCGGAGTATGCCCTGGAACAAATAGGGCTGCTTTATGATGTAGAGCGACAAGCCGATCAGGAGAGTCTATCTTATGAACAGCGTGCCGACCTGCGGTCTCGTTTGGCTTATCCCATTATGGTAGCCTTCGAAAAATGGTTACTGAAAGAATATCCCAAAGTTCTACCCAAAGGACGTATTGGAAAGGCTATCAGATATACTTACAACATTTATCATAAACTGACCCGATACCATTTAGATGGCCGGTTAAAAATTGACAATAACCTTGCGGAGAATGCAATCAGACCTATTGCTCTTGGCCGAAAGAACTGGTTGTTCTGTGGAAATCATGATGCAGCAGAAAATGCTGCCATCATATACTCTTTGCTGGGCTGTTGTAAGGCAAGTAAGGTAAACTTTCGCAGCTGGATGATCTCCTTTCTGGAGAATATTCATAAGTATGATGATGATTACAGCATGGACTTGGCGGAATTACTTCCTCACAATTTCAAACAACAAACTCAAACCGACTCTTAAGTCTCTCAGAGCTCTACGAACATTTTGGAGAATCGCCAAAACTGCTGACAGAGATTCGTTATAAAACGATACGGGGTTTACCGAATGCTTACCAATCATCAACTGACCGACAAGCTAAATTTATCAGCTACTTTATATAATCGTAACGCAACTGTTTTGAAGAATACAGTTTATTACGTAGTTGATACAGCTCAGATTAGTTTTTATCGCCCCAATAATTTAACTGGTATTGAAAGTATATTAAATTACAATTTGTTAGCCAATGTGTCGCTTACCAGTGGATTGGTTTTTGAATATGAACAACTGGCTGAAGGGCCTACGATTACTCAAAGTAACTCTTCATTACTTAAACCTCCAACACCCGAAAAACCAACCATGGATAACAATTTTCTGGCTAGTGTTTTTATTGAACCTCGTTTTATACTGTTCGATCATCTTTATCTTTCAGGCGGATTAAGGTTCGATCAAAGTACAGTTTATAATCAGGTAATTACTCCAAGAGCAGGAATCAGGTATAATGCAGGTAAGCATTCTGTCCGCATTTCGTATGCCGAAGCATACCGGGCACCAAAACCATGGGACTATTCCGATGGCATAGGAAATACCGATTTAATACCCGAACGGATGAAATCGTTGGAGGCTTCAATCATGTTAATGGTGAGTAAGAGCATGAAAATTGACTTGACTGCCTATCAAAATAGATTGGAAAATGGAATTATCAAGGAGTTGGTAAATGATGATTACCGATGGACCAATAGTAGCGAGTTTAATACGAATGGTTTTGAAGTTTATGCTCGTTATTCCACACGAAAAATTAAATCAACGATCAATTATACTCTAACAAACAGTTTGGATGAAAACGAACAGTTTCTTCCTGAAATAAGTAAACATACAGCAAATGCAAGTTTAACCTACTTGTTCAGTAAAAGTTGGAAACTCAATCTTAGAGCAAACTATGTAGGGAAACGTAAAAACCCAAGCCTGATTGAAACAACAAACAATTATGTGATTGATCCATTTCTAATCCTTAATGGTGCTTTAACATGGATTTATTCTGAAAAGATTACTTGCCAATTAACTGGTAAAAATCTGTTAAATTCAGAATATTATCATTCATCAAACAGGAGCCCCAATCGATACCGGCAAGCACAACGAACCATGCTTTTTTCAGTTGTTTATCATTTCGACCATTAAAAAAACTGAATATGAAAGCCATTATAAAATATTTATTCCTTATCATAATTTGTTCCCCGTTAATTCTTAACGCACAGGTTGAAAGAGCAAGTCTGATTGGGGCTTATACCTATAATTTTGCTAAGTATACGTTTTGGCCCAATGAAGATTTAAAGGAACGTTTTAAAATAGTAATTATCAGTGACAGTGAGGATGTAATCGCTGAATTTGAAACATTTGCAAAAACCAGAAAAATAAAAGATAAAACAATTGATCTTGAAGTTTTTCATACTTTACCTGATAGTATTGCTACAGATGTCAGAATGATTATTCTTACCAATGAACAATTTGATATTTTCTATAAGATAAATCAGTTGATAAAAGAACGACCTGTTTTATTGGTTTCAGAAAATTTTAATGAACAGCGAAATGTAATGATCAACCTTTTTAATACTTCAGAACAGAAGCTTGTTTTCGAAGTTAATAAGGCTAACATTCTC
>JAQIBQ010000274.1 GCA_027859005.1 Prolixibacteraceae bacterium
AAGCTATTGTTTGTTGGCGAACCCATGTGGAATACTTCTTTTTTGAGTAGTACCCTCAATGAAATGAAGTATATAAAAGACATAGTTTTTACTGGTCGATTATCAACCGAGGTTCTTCAAATGGTTTTGGCTAGTGCAGATGCTTTAACCTTGGTTTCTTTTTATGAGGGGTTTGGAATACCAATAATTGAAGCCATGTATTGTGACGTACCAGTTATTTGCTCAAGCATAACTTCGTTACCCGAAGTTGCAGGAGATGCTGTACTCTATGTAGATCCGAACTCAGTTGAACAAATTGCAAATGCTATGAATCAAATCGCACTTTATCCTGATTTGCGTAAAAGTTTAATTATTAAAGGCAGAAATCAACGTAAAAAATTCAGTTGGGACAATACAGCAAACAAGGTATGGTCGTCTATTGAAAAAACAATTGATTCATAAAAGTAATGGTAAATGAAAACTAGACTGAACCCATTTTACAAAGAAGGCTTTGTTGAGGCTGGTTGCGACGAAGCAGGAAGAGGATGCCTCGCTGGGCCAGTTTATGCAGCTGCTGTAATTCTTCCAACGAACTTTTATAATCCACTTTTAAACGACTCTAAACAACTTTCAGAAAAACAACGAAATGAGTTGCGGCCAATTATTGAAAAGGAAGCTTTAGCATGGGCAGTAGGTGTGGTTACAAACCAAGAAGTGGATGAAATTAATGTATTGAATGCATCGTTTTTGGCAATGCATCGTTCGGTTGACCAACTGAAAATTGAACCAGAACATTTAATTATTGATGGAAACCGATTTAAACAATACAAACAAATTAAACACGACTGTATTGTAAAAGGTGATGGCAAATACTTTTCAATTGCTGCGGCTTCGGTATTGGCTAAAACTTATCGCGATGACTTTATGAAAAAAATAGCCTTAGAATATCCCCAATATGATTGGGAAAAGAATAAAGGTTACCCTACAAAGGCGCATCGAGAAGCAATTAAGGAATTTGGTACCACACCATATCATCGTCTCACTTTTCGCTTATTGTCTAATCAGCTCTCATTCGAATTTTAATCAGGCTGAGTTTATCAGTATCTTGTTGCGAAAAAATAATAAATATTCTATTGAGATGACTCATCAGCTTTCTGCGTTGACTTTCATTTACACGTTCAAAATTCAAAGTTCAAAGTTCATTCTGTAAAATGTTAAACAGTAGTATCTATCTTTTCGTTGTAATTAATTCCTATTCGGCAATACTTATCATCTATTCAATTTGATTGAACCAATAAATAAACTAAGTCTCCATGAAAAAAACATCATTTTATAAAAAACTAATTGTATGGCTTTGCTTATTTGTTATAGCCATTGGTAGTTCGGTTTTCCTCTATTTTAACTTCGAGAAAGCAAATCCGCTTGTTAATATTTCAGTTGAAATGGATCGGATTCAGGCTTTAAATAAGGCAGCATCTTTAGCTTCAGAGTTTAAATTAGGACCTGTCAATTATCGTCAAGCAGCAACTTTTTATAACGATCGGGATTTTCAAAATTACACCGAATTAGAAGGTGGTGGGTTAGACGTTTTCAACTCAGTGTTGAATGAAAATAGATACAATCCTTATCAATGGAAAGTTCGTCATTTTAAAGAGAAAGAAGTGAATGAAGTAACTTTCTCTTTTACTCCATCGGGTGATCTTTATGGATTTGCTGAAATAATAAGCGAAGAGCTTGAAGGTGCTGCTCTTAGTTCCGAGTCAGCCCTGAAAATTGCAAAAGCTGGTGCGGTGAGATGGGATACAGATCTTTCGTATTACAGTTTGGTTGAGCAATCGGTAGATGAAAAAGTATCTGGCAGGTTAGATCATGAATTTGTTTTTGAGAGAAAAGATAAGAATGTAAACGAAAGTAAATTTAGAATTGCGATTAAAGTGAGTGGAAATAAAGTAAGCTCCATACGTAATTTTGTGAGAATTCCCGATGATTTTGAACGAAGGTTCACCGAAATGCGATCGGCGAACAACCTAATTGGTGTCATTGGTCAGGCCCTCCTTTTTATCGTTTATGGCTTGATTGGAATTGGTCTGGGCATATTTTTCTTATCGAAACGGAAATATTTGCTTTGGAGAAAAGCATTGTATTGGTCTTTGGGCATTGGTTTTGGCACGGGAATTTTATACGTGCTAAATGTAATGCCATTGTTGTGGTTCAACTACGATACTTCTATCGATGCAAACACTTTCATGGGAAAACGAATTTTAGGAGGATTACTTGAAAGCGTTGCCATGGGATCATTCGTATTTATTTCAGCAATGGCCGGTGAAGGCCTGGGGCGTTTTGTTTTTAAAGATCAAATTCAATTGTGGAAAGTTTGGAGTAAAGATGCCGGTGGTTCAACTCAAATACTAGGACAAACAATGGGGGCTTATCTTTTTGTACCTATTGTTCTTGCCATAGATGTGCTTTACTACTTAATCACAACAAAATATTTTGGATGGTGGAATCCGGCAGGTACACTTTCCGACCCCGATATCTTAGCACAGAATTTACCATGGTTTGGATCAATCGCTATATCGTTGCAAGCAGGTTTCTGGGAAGAGATTATTTGTAGGGCTATTCCTTTGGCTGGGGTGTTTTTACTCGTTCGGAATTTGAAAACAAAGAATTTTTGGATGATTCTGACTTTACTCGCTCAAACCATAATTTTTGGAATGTTACATGCAAATTATCCTCAGTCGCCATCGTATGCTCGTGTACTCGAGATGGTTGTGCCATTTTTGATTTTTGGACTCGTCTATTTGCGATTTGGTTTACTGCCTGTAATTATTGCGCACTACGCCATCGATGTTTTCTGGATATCGTTGCCTCTTTGGGTTGCTTCATCTCCTGGTATTTGGATTGACCGTTCAATTATTATAATTCTTCTTTTCGTTCCAATTTGGGTTGTTGCTTTTTGGCGCATTAAAAATAAGAAGTGGAATTCAGTACCTGGTCAGTTACGTAATGCTGGTTGGATTCCCCCAGTTGTTCTCGACAAAGTGAAAATTGAAGAAGAAGGTGTAAATAGAATAATTAGAGAACCTTCTTTTTTAAAATTGAAATGGTTAATTCCAAGTGCTATTATTGGAATTGTACTCTGGGCTGTTTTTACTTTCCCAACTCAACACGAAACACCTTCTGTTGAACTAAACAGGAAACAAGCAGTTGAGATAGCACAAAAAGTTGTACAAGATAATTTTGATTTTTCAGCCAATGAATGGACTACTTTGTCGAGCATAAAAAACCGACCTGCAAGTTCCCATCAGTACGTTTGGCAGGAATATAACAAAAGTTATACAACCATTCAAAATACATTTCTGAACAAGCCATATTGGTTAATTCGTTTTGCTAAAATTGAAGCACCAGTTGAAGAAAGAGCCGAAGAATTTAATGTCAAGCTAGGTGTCGACGGAACTGTATTGGCTTTTAAACACAAAATACCTGAAAAACGAGAAGGTGCAATGTTAACAAAAGATGAGGCATTGGTTCTTGCAAAAAATGCGCTTGTTGAATTTAATCAGGTAAATCTGAACGGTTTAAAACCTGTTTTATTTACACCAGAACTGTTAGATAGTCGTAAGGATTGGATTATTGAATTCTCCGATACGCTAAACTCTGTTTTAAGTGAAGGGCAAGGACGTTATAAAGTAGGATTGGCTGGTGATGAAATAAATTCAATATCAAAATATGTATTTGTTCCTGAAACATGGAAACGCGATTTTGAAAAGAAAATGAGTTCATTAGGGATATTTACACTGATATCAAACTTATTATTATATGCCATAATAATTTTGGGAATTGTTTTAGGTTTCATTAACTGGTCTCGTAAAAATTTTTCGTTACAATTATTTATTCTTTTTGCAATTGTATACATAAGCTTTTCTTTATTAGGAGCTTTTAATTCGTGGAATGATGTTGTTAGTCAGTATACTACGGGTTTGCCGTATAGTAATTTTATTTCAATTACACTAATCGGGTTGGTTGTTGTACTCGTATTTTTAGGCTTAGGAGTGGCCGTGATTGGAGGTTTCTCCTGTGAGATGTCAAAATCCGATGTTCAAACAAAGAACGAAGTTTTCAAAGCACTATTAATTGGTCTGTTATTGGCAGGTATTCAGTCTGCTAAGATGAGTTTTATGCCTCAATTGTCGCCAAGTTGGTTGCCATTGAATAATCTGAATGCATTTATTCCTTCGTTTGGAATAGTTAGTGACCAAATTCAACGCTTTGTATTTAATCCAGCTTTTGCGATGATTCTTTTCTACCTATCGAATAAACTAACAAATAACAATCCTAAGTTGAAAGGTTTAGCTTTTGCGATCATATTTGTGGCCAGTTTTGTAGCATCGGGTGTAAATGCCAACTCTATATGGACTTGGAATGTAATTGGAGCTTGTAGTGGAGTTGTATTTATTCTACTTTATTTGTTGCTTAAGAATCATCTAAGTTGGATGCCTATTGTGTTTATAGTCACACTTATTCTTGATCAAGTAGAATATATTGCAGCAAATTACTATTCCGAAGTAGTTTTGGGTAGTATACTTGCTATTCTCGTTTGGGGAATCGCTTCAATATTATGGTATTATGGAATGAAAAAATGTAGCATTATTAAATAACAATTACACGAATAAAACTTTATGAATTTTAAGAAATTGCGACTGATTGTAATCGTTTTACTATTAGTAAATACATTACATGCCGACGAAGGAATGTGGTTGCCTTCGTTATTAAATAAAGTAAACGAAGATACAATGTACGAACTAGGTGCACAGTTAACTTCCGATCAAATTTATAACATCAATTCTTCTAGTTTGAAGGATGCTGTTATTTCTTTAAATGGTGGTTCTTGTACTGGCGAGTTAGTTTCAGACGAAGGTTTATTTTTAACAAATCATCATTGCGGATATGGTTTAATCCAAAAACATTCATCTGAAGGAAATAATATTTTGAAAGACGGTTTTTGGGCTGCAACTAAAAACGATGAACTTACTAACCCCGGTTATAAGGCTTCGTTTTTAATAAGTGTAGAAGACGTAACTGCTAAAGTATTGGCGAATGTATCTGAAGATATGGATGAGGGCGAAAGAATTGATAGTATCAATGCCATTTCTTCTGAATTAGTTGAAAATGCAACCGAGGACACTCACTACGACGCGAAGGTGAAAAGCTTTTACAGCAATAATCAGTACTTGCTTTTTGTATACGAAACCTTTAATGATATTCGATTAGTTGGAGCTCCACCTCATTTCATTGGCAAATTTGGTGGCGATACCGATAACTGGATGTGGCCGCGGCATACTGGCGACTTTTCGATGTTTAGAATTTATACAGGCCCCGATGGATTACCCGCTGAGTTTTCTGAAGAGAATATTCCATTAAAGCCTCGTCATTATTTGCCAATTTCCTTAAAAGGATACAAAGAGAATGACTTTGCGATGGTTATGGGTTATCCTGGTTCAACCGATAGGTATTTAACTTCAAAAGGAGTTGAGTTTACGATGGATTATACCAATGATACGCGTATAAAGGTTAGAAAAGAAAAGCTGAATATAATTCGTGCATATATGGCCACGAGCGAGAAAGCTAGCATTCAATATGCGAGTAAAGCAGCTCGTAGTTCTAATTATTATAAGTATAGTATTGGGCAAAACAAGGGACTCAAAAATCTTGACGTTGTTGCTAAAAAGAAAGCAATTGAAGAAGAATTTCAAGCGTGGGTGAATCAAGCAGAGGAGCGAAAAAGCAAATATGGAGAAGCTATTTCTTTAATTGAAGAAGCCTATCGTAATTCAGACGATGATAAGGCTATCCGATTTATTTCGGAAGCATTGTTGCGTGGTCCCGAAATATTCTATGCTGCAACTAGATACGAAGCATTACGAAAGCAGTTGGAGAGTAAATCCGATGAGGAGGCAATTGAAGCTGCTGTTGTAAGTTTAGAAGAACGAAGCGCTAGCTTTTTCAAAGATTTCAATTCCGATACCGATCAGAAAATAGTAGCAGCATTAACTAAAGTGTTTGTCGATAATGTAAGTGAAAAATATCATCCAGGTTTTGTGAAAACCATTCAAAAGAAATACAGAGGTAATTACGATGCTTGGGCTGAAGCGATCTTCAAGAAAAGCTTTATCAACGACGAATCTGCTGTTGCTGCATTTTTAGCAAATCCAAAAAAACGTAAGATTAAGAACGATCCAATTTTTAAAATTTCACGTGAGATTTTAAAAATTAGATTGAAAGCCTATGATGATAATTCAGACGATAAAACTAAGTTGAATAAAGGCTATCGCCTATTTTTAGCTGGTTTACGTGAAATGAACAAAGAAAATTCATTTTATCCGAATGCAAATTCAACCATGCGTTTAACCTATGGTTCTGTAGGCGATTATGAACCACGCGATGGAGTTCATTACGATTATTTCACAACCTTAAAGGGATATATTGAGAAAGAAATACCTGGCGATAGTGAGTTTGATGTTTGGCCTCGTTTAAAAGAATTGTATTACGAAAACAACTTTGGCGATTATGCCGATTCCGATGGCACATTACATACCTGTTTTACAAGCAATAACGATATTACTGGAGGAAACTCTGGAAGTCCGGTAATAAATGGAAATGGAGAATTAATTGGAATTGCATTTGATGGAAACTGGGAAGCCATGAGTGGCGACATCGCTTTTGAACCCGAATTACAAAAATGTATTAATGTCGATATTCGCTTTGTTTTATGGGTAATCGACACTTTTGCTGGAGCTTCGCACTTGGTTGATGAAATGACTTTGGTAAAATAAATCCTACTTTTCAATAAAGAAGAGATAATACATACAAAGAACACATCTTTTTTGATAAATTTGCCTGCCAATCTTGGTAGGCAAATTTTATTTGAATCTATGTCATACAAAATAACAATCTATACCGATGGCGCTTCAAGTGGTAATCCAGGACCAGGAGGTTATGGTGCCGTTTTATTAGCTGGTAATCATCGGAAGGAATTATCCGATGGATTTAAATTAACAACCAATAACCGTATGGAACTTTTGGCTGTTATTGTCGCTCTTGAAACGCTTAAGGTAGACGGTTCCGATGTTACTGTTTATACCGACTCAAAGTATGTGGCCGATTCTGTTACAAA
>JAQIBQ010000352.1 GCA_027859005.1 Prolixibacteraceae bacterium
GTTATGAATTGCCTGCAGGCACACCTCCAACTGTAAGCATTACTTCTCCTGCAAACAACGCTTCGTTTACTATTCCAGTTAATATTACCATTAATGCTAACGCAAGCGATGATGTTTCAGTTGCAAAAGTAGGTTTTTATCGCGATGGCGTGCTTATTGGCGAAGACACCAGTTCTCCTTATTCAATAGTTTGGAACAGTGCTAGTGCTACTCCAGGTCCACATGTGTTGACTGCTAAAGCAACCGACAATGTTGGTTTATATAGCTCATCATCAATAAACATTATGGTTATCGACCCTAACAATCAAGCGCCTACCGTAAGCATTACTTCACCTGTAACAGGTTCAGGTGTTAATTATCCGGCAAGTATGACAATTGTAACTGATGCAGTCGACCCCAATAAGAATCTTACAAAAGTCGAATTTTATGAAGATGGCAATTTGCTAAGTACTGTAACCAGTGCACCTTATGAATATGTTTGGGCTACTCCGGCATTCGGAACCCATATTTTAACAGCTAAAGCATTCGATTCAGGTAGCCTGTTTACCACTTCAGCCCCTGTAACCGTTGCCTATCGTATGCCTGTTAACCTTTGTGGCGATCATCAGGTTGATTATAGCTCGCAACCATTTTTGGGCAAGAATGGTAATTTTACTTTCTACTCTTACTGCGGAAGTAGTTTGGTATATTTATCATATAAAAAGAATGATGCAACTGTTTATCAGAGAGTGGGGACTAGGAAAACGGGGATTACATTTGAAAAGAGAGATCATGCTAAATATGGAGATACATACGAATATTTCTGGGAATATAATAAAGGAGGCGAAACGTATTACTATTCTCCAGTTTACACATTTGTTGTAGGGGAGTGCGAAGGTGAAAAGTCAGCTTATGTTGATATAGATGTTGATGATGAAATATTAAATGAAAATGTAGCAATTATTTATCCTAATCCAATAACCAACGGAATGTTGACCATTGAATTAAACAACTGTGAGGATAACATTAATGCAGAAATGGAAATTTTTAATTTACAGGGTAAAATTTTATATAGCAAAATTTTTGATGGATTAAATTCATTAACTATAGATGTTTCGGGTTATTTATCATCTGGAACTTATATATTAATAGTTAAAGATGGCCTATCGATTGCTACCCAAAAACTAATTGTTCAATAATTTTTTTATCGTTATTTTTTGGAGTTAGAATTGATAATAAAGAATTCTATTCAGAGAAGGTACTCTTTGTTACTCAATAGTATATTGATAAGTAGTAAGCTTAAATGGATGATAGTTACAAGTTTAGGTTAATTTGTAGGTGGTAGGTAAGTTTAGTTTATTGCTTCCTTCGGTTATTTAATCGAGGGAAGCTTTTTTTATGCCTATTTCAGAACTATAAATAGAAATAAAACGAATGTGCAACATCATACCATGCACCTGACTGGCAATAAAACGGATGAGCACCGTCGTTCAATAAGGTGGAACACCCTTAAAAACCATGCACTCACATGTAAAATACACGAAAAGCCCCATTCAATACCACTTAAGCGACGTAAAACAGGGAAGAACGATCATAAACCAACAAAAGAAGGCTACAACTATTTGAAGTACTTCTAATTTCCAGAGATTATTCTTTAGCCATAGGCAAGGTGAAATAGAAGGTACTGCCCTTTCCAATAGTGCTATCAACACCAATACTACCCCCATGTCTAATAACAAATTCTTTTACTAGTATTAGACCCAGTCCAGTTCCTTTTTCGTTTGAAGTACCTGAAGTGCTGAGATTTGAATCGATTCTGAATAATTTATCTTTAACCTCAGGCCCGATTCCAACTCCATTGTCGATCACTTTTATGTCTATAAATTCATTGTCAATTATTTTTATATTTACATTCTCTAAATTTGATTCGGCAACGACGAGAACTTTTCCACCTACATTGGTAAATTTCAATGCGTTACTAATTAGATTTCGCATAATGGTATCGAGCATTTGAAGGTCAGCAAGTACAGTAAGTCCAACCTCTGGAAGTTCATATGCCAGCTCAATACTTTTTGCTTCTGCTGCACCTTTCATTAGGTCAACCACATTATTAAAAGTTTCCTTTAGTTCAATTTTCTGGGGATTAAAATCAATTATACCACTCTGTGAACGAGACCAATGCAAAAGATTTTCGAGTAACTGGTATAATTTTGTTGAAGCATTATGCACTTCGCGAATCATTTCAAGCTTTTGTTTTTCATTCCAAATTTTAAAGTTCTCTTGTAA
>JAQIBQ010000366.1 GCA_027859005.1 Prolixibacteraceae bacterium
TTTATGACCTAAAATTCTGCTTTTATTTGCATTTACGCAAGAAATATAGCACGTTTTTATTAACCATTAATGCTGATTATCAACCGTGTATCCTATTTTTCAGCAAGCCCTAATTACAATCGAAATTAATTCCAGAGGCATAACACTTGCTTCGTCGAAATCTTCTCCCCAAACAAAACTTGGCGGAATAACTCCAATAATTATCAATAAATGATAGCCAATTATTAAACCTAGAATGGATAATAATATTATTTTGGCATTTTCAGCTGTAATTATTTTTTTCATGGGTATTAATTTTGCCAACTATGAGATCAATTTTATTGAATCAAATGAATAACACTAGATATTATAAGAGTTTAGTTGATTGTTTTTAGGATCTTATCAAATGGAACTCTTTTCCTTTTTCCTTTGTGAATAATAAGGGAATATTTGAGTGTTGTATTTTCGGAAGAGGATAAAGGTATTGGCTCTCTGCCTGGCCAAGCAATGTTTTGCGCACTAGCACTTTCACGAAGTATCCAATTTTCTTTGCCATCGTTTTGAGACCAGGAAATAATTGTAACACCACTTTTCTTTTTTGAATTTGAAATATCGACAAATTGACCAGCTTGGATAGCAAGGTTCGTAGGTTTTATTTTATCATTTTTAGGATTGGTGAACACGGTGTTTTCATCCGTTTTCATGCGAACTGTAAATCCGCCGTAGCCTTTTTCATTATCAGAGCCTCCAATGCTTAAGTTATTCTCAAGCGCTTTTAACGATATGGTAAAATCAATTCTACGGTAATGCCTTTGCTTTGGATAAATTGAAACTACTGTTTTTTCCAAAATAAATGGATCATCGGGGTTATCAACAGTATGCCAAAACGATGTGTATTTTAAAACACCATTGTTATTAACATCGCCTGAAAACTCAAATTCAGTAATGTTTTGATAGAAATTTTTAATGTCCCATGGATCACAAATTGGCTCATCATTTACCAATATTTGGTGCCAAGCCCAAAATATACCTCGATGATGTAAATGGTCACTTGGATAATCTTCAGTAATGCAATTGTTGTTTAAATCGTAAACAGGGTGGAAATAATTATTTCGAGAATGTGAAGGAATTGAATCGTTTAACGTACGTTGAAAAAAGAATATTTTTTGATTATTCTCCAGAATCCAATAACCATTATTTTCTTTCTTAATATGAAGCTTCTGAGCACCTGCTGAAAATGAAAGACTTAATACAACAAAAAGAATTCTCAAACGAATAATCATAAAAAAATATTTATAGCTATAGTTCAGCTAAAATACAAAACCTGAATGATAAATACTCGAATTAAATTTCATTAAGTATGCCAATGTCTAATTTTAAGTTTCACCGCATTTGTAATTGGTTTCTTATTAACAAATGTAATTTATAATTTTAATCTCTTGGTTTCGTCTTGTCTGTAATTCCAGAATGAAACAATCTCAACATATTCTTGATTTATTTCGTAGAAAATCAAATATACCTTTATCGGTATAACACGTGTACTTTTATTGCGTTGGATGTAATTCTTTACTTGCACGAGTCGACCAAATTATTTTTTTGTCAGCCATTCTTTCATCTCAGACAGTAGTTGAACATTATCAATGTAATTACCATTTTTAACCCGTGACAATTCGTCACGGTTTCATTTCCCTCTTTTTTTAATCTTTCTTTTAGTTTTCTCCAATAAGATTGTGGGTTTACACTATTTGTTAGTACAGCTAGAACATCAACAATTGAGAAGTACCATTTTTCTTTGTCGTTATTCTATAGGACTCGGACTCTTTGGTCTTGGAAAAGTCTTATTGTATATTTTCTTTGGTCATTCTTTAAATTTTACAATCCTAAAGATACATAAATCCAGTTTATTTTTCACATGGATAAGCTTTGTCATAAGTGCGGTGTTCATTGAAAGCTAACTATTTTTTAGATCTAAAAAATAGTTAAAACCCTACAATTTTATTGCAGCTACTTTAGTTTTTATAAATTCTTTGTTTTGAGACCGAACACCGATGTTTTCAAGATGATTAAGAGAAAAATATATTTTTTACTTAGTTAATAATGAATACTTTATAAGCTGTGTCGAAATTTTGTCATGTACTTAAAACAATAGTCCGATAAGCTTTTGCAATGCGCTGATAATAAAACAATTAAAAAAGCAGTAGTTGTTTGTAGAACTCGCTAATATATAGTGATTTACATTGCGTCTCATTACTCAAATCTCAAAATCTAACGATCTATTGTAAAAAACTATTATATAATTTCAATTCTATCGGAGTGGATAAGTTTTAAGAATTTCAGACGAATTTTTCAAGATATCGATGTATTGTGCTCTTTTGTAAGCATATTCATCTTTAATGTTGATTTTTGATAGCTTGCCTTTAAAGTCATTGATAGTAGCATAATTATTTGCTTCCATCCATTTTTGCAAATCGGATAGGAGTGTTGTGGCATGGTCAATTCCATTTTCGTAAAATGCGCTAACAATCTGTACTGCATCGGCACCAGCTAAAAGCATTTTAATTACATCTTCACTTGTTTTAATTCCTCGGTTAGCAATTATGTTCGATTTAATCTTTTTGTGTAATAATCCTGTATATCGAAGGGTTACTTGGTAATCGCCTTTACGGGTTAATTCCCATGGGAAGAAAAATTCTTCCGTATCAATATTGATATCTGGCTGAAAAAAGCGGTTGAAAATAACAACTGCATCGGCACCTGCTTTACTTAGTTTTGTAATGAAACTTAGTGGGTTAGTATAGAGTGAACTAAGTTTAACACTAACTGGTATTTTCACAGCTTCTTTAATTTCTTTCAATACTTTTATCTGATGATCTTCAATCATTTTAGCATCGGCATCGGCTGAAATTGGAACACGGTAAAAGTTGATCTCTAAGCCATCAACACCAGTTTCTTCAATTAACTGAGCATATTCAACCCATGTTGGATTATAAATAGCGTTTAAACTGGCAATTACAGGAATAGATACCGATTCTTTTAGCTTCTTTAAAGCCATTAAGTGCTCTTTAGGTCCTGCATGTTCAATTTCAGGGAAAATCTTTTCCATTTCGGCACCTCTAAAATCGTACTCATGTAATTCTTCATCTAATTGAAGCGATTCCAATTGAATTTGTTCCTCGAAAAGGGATTTGTAAACAATAGCTGCTACACCAGCTTTTTCAGCTTTTTTGATTTGATCTAGATCGGTAGTCATATTACTGGCACCCAGCACGATGGGGTTCTTGATTGGGATTCCCATGTAGGTAGTTGATAAATTAGTCATATCGTATAATTTTTATTATGATCTGATTAGTTATTCTTAAAAACAATCTGATATTGGTTTTGTTTGCCTGTTTAAGAAAATGTTTTGTAATAATTTGATAATGTTATTTTTATTGACTCAAATGAAAGTTGTATTTATTGGGTATAATCGTTGAACTAATTTGTAATTAATTCTTTTTAAATATGAAACGTATAGTCCTTGTTTACCTTTTGTTTACATGTATTGTTGGTAATGCACAAGATTTGGTGATACTGCACACCAACGACATGCATTCACACTTAAATGGCTTTTCGCCCGAAGCAGAATATACACCATTATTAAATGACAATGATCCTACAGAAGGTGGTTTTTCTCGAATTGCTGGTTTTATTAAAGCTGAAAAAGCAAAATATGGTGATAAATTATTGGTTGTTGATGCGGGGGATTTCTTAATGGGAACGCTTTTTCAAACCATTGAATTGAGCGAAGGTTTCCAATTGAATTTGATGCACGAGATGGGCTACGAATTTGCTGCAATTGGGAATCATGAGTTTGATTTTGGACCAAATGCTTTGGCTAAAATTATAAATAACTCAAAAGATAATGGAGATATACCAACTTTATTATGTGCAAATTATGGTGGTACAAAATTGGTAAATGACGATGATTTAATTTCATTATTTGAAAAAGAAGTAATTCTTCCTTACTCAATAACTGAAAAAAATGGACTAAAGATTGGTTTGTTTGGATTAGTAGGCATTGATGCCGATGAGTCTATCGATTCTAATTATGGAATTAAATGGAACAAACAAAAGAAGGTTGCTAAAGCGACATCGAAATACCTGAAAAAGATTGAAAATGTTGATTTGGTAATTGTGCTATCACATAGCGGTGTAAGTAAAAATAAAAAAGGGAACTGGGAAGGCGAGGATTTTGAATTAGGTAAAGCAGCTCCCGAAATCGATATTATTATAAGTGGACATTCACATACTTACCTGCCTAAAATGATCAAAGCGGGACATGCTACAATCCTACAAACAGGTGCTTTGGGATTAAATGTTGGTAGACTTGCAATTACAATGGATGAAAATGGAATACCAAAAATGGATTATAATCTGGTGAAAATGAACGATGCAATTAAAGCCGATAAACAAACACAAGATTTAATCGATTCTAAAGCTAAAATTATAGAGAAGAATATACTTTCAGATTATGGAATTGCTTATAACGATTATGTTGGCGAAACTTCATTTGAGTTAACAATGAATGAACATAAGCCGTTGGAAAGTAATCTTGGGCCATTTGTTGCCGATGCTATTTATCATCAATTGAACACAGGTGAAGCACCTGGTGTTGATGCTGTTCTTGTTGTTACTGGTGTGATTCGCACCAATATTTATGCCGGGAACAAAGGCTTTCAGAATATTAATGATATTTTCAATATTATGCCACTTGGAATGGGTGACGATGTTGTTCCTGGACGTCCGTTAGGTAAAATATTTGTTAAAGGAAATGAGTTGAAAAAAGTGTTGGAGCTAATTTTTGCTGTTTCACCCTCAAAATTAGATTACTACCTCTATTTTTCAGGAATGAAGGTAAATTATAACCCAGAAAAAGGTTTGTTTAGAAAGATTAGTTCAATTGAAATTGGGAATGATGCAACTGGTTTCAAAGCTATTGACATTGGTAGGAAAAGTAATAATTTAGTTAGTATTGCTGCAAATACGTACATGATAAGTTTCATCGGGAATCTGAAAAAAATGAGTTTTGGATTGGTGAATGTAATTCCTAAAACTCAAGACGGAACACCAATAATTAATAATGATTTTGTTGTTGACTTAAATCCTAATAAAGATGGTATTCAAGAAGCAAAGGAATGGTTAGCCATATACAATTACCTTAAAACTTTCGATGATACGAATGGCAATGGAGTACCTGATATCCCGACTGAATACATTAGCAAAAGAAACCCATTGGTTTCAGTTGAGAATAAAAAATAGAACTTGTTTTTGCTAAGCTTCTCCAAGGTGCTTTGCAGATTATTCAGTAAAGTAGGCAGTCCAAAAAGTGTCATTTCTTCCCCGAGCACTCGGGGGAGAAATCTCAAGATTAATAATCCATTGATTATAATGAGTTTAAGATTTCTCATTACATTCGAATCGAAGATCAGCATAGCTAAATGACAAATTATAACACTTTTTGGACAGCCTCTTATTGTTTTTTGATTTTTTTAAACAGATACAAGCCGCTAAGCATCTCAATGATGCTAAACGATTTAGTTGCGGCAAGGATAGGAGCGGCATCCTTTTGTGGAGCTCAATTTTTATTGAGCGTAGCAAAAGATATAGCGTATAGCCTGTTGCGTGCGATGGAAAAAGGGGAGGGAGCAGCCGCCCAAATATTTTTATTGTGCAAAAAAAGCCTCGACTGGAAATTCCAATCGAGGCTTTTATATTTTATAATAATGATCTACTAAAATAAGCTGTAAACTACTGTTAAACCAGACATTACAACCGATACCATAGTCATCAGTTTAATCAAGATGTTCAATGAAGGACCTGAAGTGTCTTTAAAAGGATCACCAACAGTATCGCCAGTTACACCGGCTTTATGAGCTTCACTACCTTTTCCACCGAAGTTTCCTTTTTCGATGTATTTTTTAGCGTTATCCCAAGCACCACCAGAGTTGTTAAGCATTACGGCCAATGTAAAACCAGTAGTTAAGCCACCCATTAACAAACCTACAACACCAGCAACACCAAATACCAAACCTACAAGAATAGGAACGATAATAGCTAGCAATGAAGGAAGTATCATTTCGCGTTGTGCTCCTTTGGTAGAAATTTCAACACATTTTGCATATTCAGGTTTTCCTGTCCCTTCTAAAATACCAGGAATATCGCGGAATTGACGACGAACTTCGTCAACCATTGCTCCAGCAGCACGTCCAACAGCTTTCATGGTCATTGCACTAAATACAAATGCCATCATTGCTCCTAGGAATAAACCGCCAATTAACATTGGGTTGAATAAAGAAAGATCGTAATAAGAAGAGAAATCGTGAAGCGTAGCTTGTGAAAGCACAACTTGTTTAACGCCTTCTGCAACTTCAACAGAACTGTTTGAAACAAATTGGATACCATTTTGAACTAATATTTCACCATCGTGTAACATTTCATTCAACCAGATTTTAATTTCTTCCATGTATGCAGCTAAAAGTGCTAAAGCGGTAAGTGCAGCTGAACCAATTGCAAAACCTTTACCGGTTGCAGCAGTTGTATTACCTAACATATCTAAAGCATCGGTACGTTCGCGAACTTCCTTAGGAAGATTACACATTTCAGCATTTCCACCAGCGTTATCAGCAATAGGGCCAAAAGCATCTGTTGCTAAAGTAATACCTAGTGTTGAAAGCATACCAACGGCGGCAAAACCAATTCCGTATACACCTTCAGCATAGTTTTCAAAGCCACCAGAGAAACCAAATGCAGCAATAATACCACCTACAATAGTTACAACAGGAATCCATGTTGAATACATACCTGTAGCAATACCGTCAATAATGGTTGTTGCAGCTCCTTGTTGAGTTTGGCTTGCAATTCCTTTTGTAGGTTTATATTCATCAGAAGTATAGTATTCTGTTCCTTGTCCTATAATTGTTCCGGCAACTAAACCAGCAACTACAGCACCAACAATTCCCCAAGTAATCATACCAAAGTAAGCCATAACAATAACAACACCGATAATTAGAATTGAACTACCAAATGTTCCAATGAACAGCGCTTTTAATAAAGTTTTTTGTGTTGCTGATTCTTTTGTACGTACCATATATACTCCAATAATTGAGAGTATAATACCAACAGCAGCAACAATCATTGGAGCAACAACTTTGGTTGCTTGTTCTTCAGCGTTAACCGAAAGAGCAGCACCCAAGGCAGCAGTTGCCAAAATTGAACCTGCATACGATTCATAAAGGTCGGCACCCATACCAGCAACATCACCTACGTTATCACCTACGTTATCGGCAATAGTAGCAGGGTTACGAGGATCATCCTCAGGAATACCAGCTTCAACTTTACCAACAAGGTCAGCACCAACGTCGGCAGCTTTTGTGAATATACCACCACCAACACGAGCAAATAAAGCTTGCGTTGAAGCACCCATACCAAAGGTTAGCATTACAGCTGTAATTTCTACTAGCTTTTGAGATTCAGCTAAATTAGCTTTCACTAAAGTAAGCCCTGCAAAAGTTAATCCATCACGCATGTGTTCTGCTGTATAAACTATTTTTGTAAGAATAAGGTACCAGGCTGAGATGTCTAAAAGACCAAATCCAACTACAACCATGCCCATAACGGCACCACTTCGGAAAGCTACTTTCAAACCTTTGTTTAGGCTTTCAGAGGCACCTTGTGCTGTACGAGCAGATGCATTCGTTGCTGTTTTCATTCCTAAATAGCCGCATAAACCTGAGAAGAAACCTCCGGTTAAGAATGCGATTGGAACAAATGGGTTTTGAACTCCCATATAAGCAAGAGCAGTTAGTAATACCAATAAGATGGCAAATACAATTCCAACTACTTTATACTGACTTTTTAAATAAGCCATTGCACCATCACGACCGTGT
>JAQIBQ010000383.1 GCA_027859005.1 Prolixibacteraceae bacterium
TCCTTTACAAAATATTCAATTGAAATTGATAACAGTGGTTCAGATGCTAAGCTTACTATTGCAGCTGGTGGCGGATCATCTGACAATTCACAAATTAATATCGAAGTAAATAATAATCAAGTTGACAATTTAATTTTTGAGCGACTCTCAAAATACTCTACAGCAATTGCCCTTCGTGAGATAAATGACTTTGATATTCCTGCATCAAAAGAAATGGATGTAAAACTATCCTATGAAATTGAAGGAAATAGCGGCAATTCATGGCTCGACTATTTGGTCGTAAGTCAAACATTACCATTAATACACAGCACTCAACTTACTTTTAGAAATGCATTGGTAAACAACTACAATTCACTATTGTATCAAATAAATTCAGAAAGTGAAGCACCAATTATTTGGGACATTACTGATCCTCTCGTGCCCAAAAAGATCAACTACAATAAAAATGGAAATTTGGTTCAATTTACCGACGAAGGTAAAGAAATTACGACCTATGTTATATTCGATTCTAAAAGTGAAATTATCTCATCTCCCAGCTTTGTCAGTGAAGTTGCCAACCAAAACATACATGGATTACCTATTTACGATTTTATAATTATAAGCCATCCAGATTTTATTTCATCCTCTGAAACATTGGCCGATTATCATCGACAAAATGATAACATGAGCGTTTTGGTTGTAACAACCGGAGAAGTTTACAATGAATTTTCTTCGGGTTTACCCGATGTTGCTGCAATTAGGAATATGGCACGAATGTTTTACAAACAAAAAACAGCAAGCGACTCTTTGCGATATCTGCTTTTAATGGGCGACGGTCATTATAAAAACTACAACCCTGAAAATAGTACAAAAAGCTTCATCCCAACCTATCAATCCAAAGATTCTGAATCAGAAGGCTCGTATACTTCTGATGATTTCTTTGTATTGCTAGATGATCACGAAGGAGAAGCTTATGGCTCAATTGACATTGGCATAGGGCGTATTCCATGCCGATCAATTGATGAAGCCGATTTAGTTGTTGATAAAACCATAAAATACAATACTGCTGAAACAATGGGCGATTGGCGAAATGTAATCGCTTTTATTGCTGACGACGAAGACGGTGAAGAACACATGGAAAATACAGAGGATATTATTGATATCGTAAATGAGAAATACCCAGGATTTTATACCGATAAAATCTATTTCGATGCCTTTCAGCAGATAGAAACTTCGGGAGGTGATAAATACCCCGATGTAACCGATGCCATAAACCGAAGAGTAGAAGAAGGTGCACTTATTTTAAACTACATAGGACACGCCAACGAAATTTCATTAGGACATGAGGACGTACTCGGAATGAGCGATATCAATTCATGGAGCAACAAAAATAAATTACCCGTTTTTGTAACTGCCACTTGTGAGTTTAGTCGGTTCGACGACGATATCACAACAGCAGGCGAGCAAATTTTATTAAACCCAGCAGGAGGTGGCGTTGCCCTATTCTCAACTACACGTGTCGTATATTCAAATGCAAACTTCATTTTAAGTAAGAACTTCTACAACTCAGTTTTTGAGCAAGATCAAGAAGGGGAAAATTTTCGCATGGGAGACATTATGCGAATGGCAAAGAACAAAACCGGAGGCGACAACAAACGAAGTTTTGCCTTATTAGGTGACCCGGCGCTACAACTTGCCTTTCCTAAATATAAAATTGAAACCAACAGTATTAACGGAGCAGAATTAAGAGATACACTTGTTGTTGTGGCTGATACAATTCTAGGATTTATTATTAAAGATACCATCACAACAACTGTCGACACCGTTACAATTGGCGCCTTAGATAAAGTGACCATCAAAAGTCAGGTTGTTGATCATTTGGGTAATTTACTCTCGAATTACAACGGCAACGTTACTGCAGTGGTATACGATAAAGAAACTAATGTTAAAACTTTAGACAACGATAACGAAGGTGAATTTGAATACAAGGCACAAAATAATATCATATTCAAAGGAACATCAACCGTTGAAAACGGTGAATTTGAGTTCAACTTCATTGTTCCAAAAGACATTACTTACAATATTGATAAAGGAAAAGTATTTTACTACACGACCAATTATATTGAAGATGGAAACGGTTCGTCGAATCAATTTAATATTGGTGGTTCTAGTAAAGATCCATTTCTCGACGATGATGCTCCTGTTGTTGATTTATACCTAAATAATCGGAATTTCAGGTCGAACGATAAGGTTTCTTCAAGTATCTTATTTTATGCCGATCTGTACGATGAAAGTGGAATAAACACCGTTGGTACAGGAATTGGTCACGACATAGTTGCCATTCTCGATAATGACTACTCAAATCCTATTGTACTGAACGACTACTACATATCAAGATTAAATAGCTATCAAAACGGTCAGGTTTTATATCCAATCAACAACCTAGAACCAGGAGAGCACACTATTTCTATTAAGGTTTGGGACATACAGAATAATTCTACCGTGGCAGAAATTACATTCTATGTAGAAGAAGGATTTGAAATAACTGCCGTGCATAATGTACCAAATCCAGTAGAGTTTGAAACCGTTTTTGAAATTGCACACAATTTACCTGGCAAGTCATTTATCACAACCATTGAAATATACAACCTTAGAGGTTTATTGATCTATAAAATTGAAGACAACACTAGTTCATATGAGACCTTAAATGCTTCAGTACGTTGGGATATTTCAGACAGCTATTATCCAATTAACAACGAAAAAATATTAGTTTACAGAGTAACCATGGAAAACCAACAAGGTTTGAGTGCAACTGGTGCAGGTAAACTATTATTAACAAAGAATAATTAAATAGATCACAATATGTGGAATTTCGTTTCGTTATTCTATTTTTGGAAACATTTTGACAAAGCATAAATTAAATAACATGATTCGTACTACCATTATCGTATTACTTTTTCTATTATCAACAGTTAAAATTGCTCATTCTCAAAACGACAGTGCAGCTTCAACAACAGGAGCAGGTGTGGTTAGTTCAGCAGTTCCATTTTTATCAATTGCGCCCGACTCTCGTGGAGGAGCAATGGGTGATGCAGGTGCAGCAACACTACCCGACGTAAATTCACAACATTGGAATCCAGCAAAATATGCTTTTGTTGAAAGTACTACTGGTATCGCTTTATCATACACTCCATGGCTCAAAGACTTAGTTGGTGATATGAACTTGGCTTATTTAGTAGGGTATCACAAAATTGATAAACTACAAACATTTTCAGGTAGTTTACGCTATTTCGATTTAGGTTCAATGCAATTTTACGACAATCAAGGAAATGAAATGAATAGCAGTAACCCAAATGAATTTGCAGTTGATATGGGATATGCGCTAAAATTATCAGACAATTGGTCTGGTTCTGTTGCCTTACGTTACATCCTGTCAGATATCTTCTCTGGAAGTGGTGGTTCTATTGGATCAACAATATCCGATCTTAAAGCAGGACAAACATTTGCTGCCGACGTTTCTTTTTTCTACAATAAAACATTTATTAAATCGAGAAAAGAATCGAACATTGCCTACGGTGTTAATATTTCAAATATTACGGGTGCAAAAATTTCATACGACGGAGGTAGAACAAAAGATTTTATACCAACAAACATTAAAATTGGAGCCGCGTATACAACTGAAATTGATAAATACAACAAAGTATCATTTGCCGTTGATCTAAATAAATTATTAGTTCCTACGCCTTCTTATAATACGATTGATGGTGTTCGTTATTACGATAATGAAAGTAATGCCGATATTGGCCCAATTGCAGGCATTTTCAGTTCCTTTTCCGATGCTCCAAATGGTCTATCTGAAGAAATTCAGGAAGTTACACTTTCAGTTGGTGCAGAATATTGGTACAGCAAGCAATTTGCTCTTCGTACAGGATATTTCCACGAAGCAAAAGACAAAGGTGATCGTAAATTCTTAACCTTTGGTGCTGGTTTAAAAATGAATGTATTCTCAATTGACTTCTCCTATATCGTATCATTAACCAGAAATAGTCCGTTGGATAATACACTTAGATTTACATTGGGTTACGATCTTGAAAGCTTTAGAAATCAAGGACGCAAAAGGAGATAAACAATGGATCTACGAATCGGAAACGGCTACGATATACATGCCTTGGCTGTAGGAGAAACACTATGGTTAGGAGGCCTACAAATTGAACACGAAAAAGGTACCGTAGCTCATTCCGATGGCGATGTATTGATTCATGCAATTTGCGATGCTTTGCTTGGCGCTTTATCATTAGGTGATATTGGCAAACATTTTCCCGATACCGATCCAGCATACAAAAACATCGATAGCAAACAGTTGTTAGCAAACTGCAATCAACTTATCAACAACAAGGGATACCAAATAGTAAATATCGACTCAACCATTTGTGCACAACATCCAAAACTTAGAGATCACATTGATGGCATGCGTAAATGCTTGGCTACTATTTTGAAAATTGAGACACATCAAATCTCAATAAAAGCTACTACTACTGAAAAATTAGGATTTATTGGCCGAGAAGAAGGTATTTCGTCTTACGCCGTTGTTCTGATTAAAAAAGTTCTGTTCTAAATTACTTCTTCTTTACAATTGTTGCTGATATTGGAAAATGGTCGGAATATTCTACATTATGCCTTTGGTAATTCATTGCTTCAAATTCATCGGAGTAAAAAATATAATCGATTCTAAACGGTGGTAATTTACCTCTATAAGTATTGGATAAACCCCTACCCGATTGAGTAAATGAATCGTTTAATATTGACCTCATTGAGTGATAAGTATAGGAAACAGGCGTATCGTTAAAATCACCACACACAATTACAGGATAAGGACAAGCCTCAATGTGTTCTTTCAATTGTTTAATTTGACTTGACCGTTGCTTATAAGCATCTTTCAACTTTATACCTAGTTGCTTCACTTCACGTAATTTTTGGTTTTGAAAACCTAATGTATCAATAATCGAATAATCATCTTCACGAATTCCATACGATTGTAAATGGCAATTGTAAATACGCATAGTATCTTGCTCAACTTTAACGTCGGTATAAATAACCATGTTATTGGTGTTTTCATACCTTATCTCACCCATATGTACTATTGGATAGCTAGTAAACGTAACAGGTCCATTCCATTTGCTTTGGTGTGCTAATTGGCAGTGTATTATTCCCGGGAAATGAGCTTTCAGTTTCAAAGGATTCAAATTGCCAGTTTTTTGTAATTTTGTTTCTTGCAAACAAATAATGTTGGCTTCCTGCTTGGCAATAAAAGTAAGAATATTGTCTTCGTTCGCTTGATTTTCTAAATAAGAATAAAAATGCAATACATTATAACTCAGCACACTTATACCTGAAACATTCTCAACCTTTTGAGATGAAAAATTAAAAACATTTTTGTGTACATTTATTCCAATAAGGACAAAGAGCAGTGAAATAAATAAATAACGCCAGTAAAATATAATCCAAAGTATAATAAAACTAACATTCAATAGGAGTAAATAAATATAACCCAAGCCCAAAACCGAAGGCCACCAAAATGTTTGTGGATCAATAACAGGCGAGATATAACTTATAGCAAGCAACAAAGCTGCAAGCAAATTAATCGATAAAAATATGTATCGTATAAATTGTTTCAATTTAGGGATTCTTCTATTTTCGATTCCAAATATAGCAACTGTTGAAAATATATAACAACAATGAATCAAATTTGATTTAACACTAGAATCAAAATTGAAATTAAAGTAGTTGTAATCAAATACATTCGTAAAAATATGCGACCTTTGCCGAAAATTTTTAAAGAATGAAAAAAAAAGCAAGTTACAATAAAAAAAAAGCAGGCAAACGTCCTTCAA
>JAQIBQ010000387.1 GCA_027859005.1 Prolixibacteraceae bacterium
TTTATGACCTAAAATTCTGCTTTTATTTGCATTTACGCAAGAAATATAGCACGTTTTTATTAACCATTAATGCTGATTATCAACCGTGTATCCTATTTTTCAGCAAGCCCTAATTACAAACAAATTGGGTATGCCCCAATTAATCATGTAAGTGTTTTTTACCAAAAGTATAAGGGATTCCGATCTAATGGTCTTGTTCGTATAGGCTCAGGTGAAATTGAACCATTTGAAGGTTACTATAAAGAAAATAGGGTAATTGAAAATGAAATTGGAGTAAGCTATTTCAATATCTATGATAATTTACTTCAGTACGAAATAATTGCTGGCCTTGGAAAAGGCCAAAGAAAAGGTGAAAGTTACCATAGAAGTTTGGATTTTTATGCATTTGATTATACATCCGATTTCAACAAATACTACATTCAACCTACCTTTTCGATAGTACCAAACAAGTACATCGATGTAACTTTTTTTACACGACTTTCATATTACCAACAATACAATATATTGAGTTCCTTCGAACAAGGAGATGTGAGAATTCCGTATCAATATGAGATAGTGCTAGATGTTAACAAGCATTTTTCTCAATTCATAATAGAACCAGGCATACAAATGCGCCTTGGAATAAAGAATCTTAAAATTATTGGACAAGTTTCCAGTGACATTGTTTACAATTATTACGAGAACAATACTTATTCTTTTAATAATGAGCAAGTCAATGTGAAGAAAATACATAACTCACAAATATTCACGATAGGCATTTCAATGAATATTAACTCAATTAGCATTTATAAAAAAATTCAAAAACATTTGGCGAACTCAAGCATTGAAAAACCATAATCAGAAAACTTAGAACTAGAACTTCAGATTCAAACCAATTGGGAAAAATAATTTACGTTGAAACTACTCTTATACTCCGAGCTACAGGTTGTTTAATCTAAATTCACGAACTTATATTCTTGGAAATATGAATATAGACGACTTTAGTGCCGCAGCTAGCTGATCAAATATCTAGGCAGGAGTTACTTCATTTAATCACGATAGTACTTTCTCTTCTTATACCATTGAAATGATAAATAAAAAGGACTCAGTCTATAATAAGAGATCGAATCTTTTTGTTTAAGTAGAACAATAATCTTCTATTTGAGCTTGAAACTATTCAATATTCCTTCGCCTATGGGCATGTAGCGCTTACGTTCAATGCCTTTGCAGGAAAAGGTTAAAATATATGCTTTATTGTTTCTAATGAAATAATGCTTCTCAACAATAACCTTATTAACCCCTTCCATTTGGCCATAAAGTAATTTGTGATAGTTTTCCTGATCATTTTCTTGAAGTACATTTTCAACCATCTTAATTGTTGAATTAGAATCGGAAAGCATTTCAAGGGACCTTTGAACATAGCTTTGTAAATTAATGGTAGTATCGCTTAATGCTTCTTCAACTAGGCTCACATTTTCTTGGTAAAAATCGCGAATAGAAGTTTGTTTTGAGATTAGAAGAAAACTTGTTCCCTGATAGCCTGTTTGGTTAAGTGCCCATGCGGGAGGGTATTTAATCGAATATTCAGTAGTCTCAAATGTTTTCCAATTTTTTTGAATTTTTTCAGCTGATTTATTGGCATTACTACAAGCAAAAAGAAAGAGTAAGGCAACAATTACAAGCAGGTTTTTTTGACGAAGCATATATTCGAATTTCAATTAATATCCTAAAGTAAAACTTTGAAAATGAAAGTAGGTGAAATGAAAATGAATTATCGACTTTTCATACGTGTCTGTATGAAAAAATAATATTGGAATTAGAACAGGAGAAGTGTATAAAAACTAATATTTATGTCTGTTGAGGTATAGGAAAACTGATATTAATAGGGTTCAACTGTCAGCTTATAAGTGTATTACGAAATGAAAATAATATTTATGAATACAACAGAGAATCAGGCAGAAGGCAGAATAAATGAATTGAGAAGTAAAAATACCAGGGCAAGCCTCGATGTATTATAATCCTAAAAGAGAATAAATTTTTTAAAGCGATTAATAGCCCCGACATTCATGTCTGCTTTTTATACAAATCTTTTAAGAACCTTAGGTTCGTTTCATTTTGTAAGGATGGACTTCAGTCCATTTCTTTGTAAATGCACCAACATTATAGAGAGCTGTCGGCTCGGTATCTTTTATAATAAATCAGAATAAAAACGAAGAAATTTCAAATTAGAATGCCTTCGTTTTTATTCAATAATATGGTTTATTCCTTAACAAATTTATAGTTATGCACCTCACCTGACGATGTTATTGAAATAATGTAAACTCCTAGCCTAAGGTCTTCAACATTAATGGAAGAATTAATACTTAAGGCAGGTACCTTTTTTACAATACGGCCCGACATATCGGATATTTCGATATGTGAAATAGTGGTTTTATCCGATTCGATAAAATCGATGTTTAAAAAATCACAAACTGGGTTTGGATAAACCTGTATATTCTGAATAATCGATTCTGATAAGTCATCAATAAAAGGTTCTGCTATTAACACTGATTTATAGGGTTTATCATAGTATTTATCTGGTTGCAAAATATCACAAATAGAATAATCGCATGATATAACCGAGGCCTTAAATTTTGAATTGGAAATATTCACACCTGAGTTTAACAATACACTCTTTCTGGCAACCACATTCCACTCTTCAACATTTTCAACTAATCCTCCATCACCTTCAATAACAAAGAATCCATGTTGATTACTTAAAGAGGAGTATTGATAAGAATTAATTTGAGCGTCACGTATAGTTTTTGTATCACAAACAAATAGACTACTACACCCCATGGTTTTATAATACTTATGGATTATATGACTTTTTTCAGATCCCCAAAATGTACCATTCTGCTTACTATACTTTTTGCCAATGACCTCAAAACCAATTGCATGAAAACCTTCTGGCTTGTCGTAAACCATATCCACATATTTGTAATTCACAGCAAGCCTATTTAACAAGAGCGCCCATTCCCAATTATTAGAATTCCATTCATTCTTAATATGTAAATCATCACCCGCTTCATTATCATATAATTCTTCAAAATCCACACTATCTATAAGTTGCCAAGCCTCATAAATTCTAACCTTAGTCAAATAATAATCCTCACCACTACCCCACTCTCCACAATAACCAACTTTGTATTCAGGTGGTATTGTATACCTAATGTATTGATTATCACAATCGCTTGGAAAGTAACAGTAGTCCTCAAAGTCGGGAGTAATGCTTGCCTGAATACAGTTTTCGGAAACAGTAATTGTTTTGGTATGCGTATCCGAATGTTTTCCATTTATATCATTAATAACTTGCACTGAGAATAAGTAACTTCCTGCTTCTGAAAAATTATGAGAAATACTAAATGTATTCTCTTTTGTTGTTTCATGATTCGGGTCTTCACATGCTACTGAATTATCCTCAATTTTATCTAAACACCAACTCCAAGCAATATCATAATCACCTGCCCTTGCATTGGGGCAGTCCACAGTTATTGTTATAGGTAGACCAACAGAGGCCAGGTCGTTTGTAATATTAATTTCTAATTCATAAGCTACAGGTTCAATTGTTACTACGCCAAAATCCACAGTAATATCGTCAACATCATTATCAGGGTTAATATGAACTATTGCATAAGGAGTGTAAGTTATTGGTTCAAACATATCGCCAAGGTCGGATACACGAAAATACCAATCAAAGCCTACATCTGAAATGGGTTCTGATTCTTCTGTTAAATAAAAATCAACTTCATAATAACCATTATACTCCACACAATCTGTCCACAACATAAAATCAACTGAATTATTTTCACCATAAGGACCACCGATAGATGTTTCAAAACATTCATTATTATTTGAATCGTCGTCTTCTAGTACTATTGAAGTTGACGCAATACACTGTTCATCATCTTTTTTCTTTATAATTTTAGCAGATTTTTTATTGGGTGAATTTTCAGTTACAATTTCGTTAGCTATAACATAATAAAACAACTCAGCCCCTGTCCATTCATTTCTCGGATCTGGTTTATCATCCCACCAAAGTTGTTTAATCCAACCATTGGATATTTCTTCCATATCTGTTTCCTCATCAGTCTCAGTCCACGATTTGTAAACTTTATATTCATAATGGTTAACATAATCAGGAGGTCCCCAAGCTATTATTACGTCACCTGAACCATCAGCTTTGTAATCGGCAGTTAATCCTAAAGGAGGTTTATTACAAATATATTGACCGATTAACTTTCCACCAAACACATGTGATTCATCATCGGTACCATCTTTCCCTTTTGAATTATCAGACCATTTTCCATCGTTTTTGCGTTTGGGCAGTAAAGTACCAGCCAATAAAGTTTGATCTTTCTTAAATCCAAACAAAGCATTACCTGCTAAATCGGTACTTTTTTCTGATATGGTAATTTGATTTAAATCCTGCAAATACTCTGAATCTATTTCAAAAACCCATTCTATTTTTACTTCACTTTTGTCAGCCTTATCTTTATATGTCTTTAATCCATTTATATCAAATTCAATATTGTGTAAAGGTTCACTTGAAATAATATGAATCCTCACAGACTCTCTTTTATCACAGCCATCACCTGTCGGATCCATTACTAAACTACCCCCTTGCCAGCACCATTCAGCAGAATATGCTTTAATTTCATAACCATTTTTAACAGTGTAAACAAGTACCTTTTTTATGTATGGCTTGAAATTGTCTAATATTTGCCATTGTACATCCTTATCTGCCCACTTTTTGTTTCCTCTTATATCAACTGACAATAAGGATAAATGGTAAAAATCATCTGGATATGTTGGATTATTAGTATTCCATTTATCTTGTGTATTCCAATACTTTTTAAAAATATCTCGCCCTAAATTATGATCTATCCCTCCAACTTCAGTTTTAGTATCGACAGGATAAATACCTTGCATTCCTTTTCCACTTATTGCACTTATATCATTATCTCCTGTTGAAGGAATTATATGTATTTTATCCCAATTATTATCACCATCTGCACTTCTAGTATTCCAGCTTCTACCAGTACCATTAAATATCCATTTCGCTAACTCAACTTCATTTTTTGTTCTTGTATCAAAGTATACAAACACTTTATTTAAATCAAACTCCCATTGATAGTCAACATCTGCTTCAATAATAACTTCACTTCCAAAAATTATTTCCTCTCCATTTTCTACTTTTAATTAATTAGTCGCAATTCCATTTTTGTCTTTGTATTTTAATAAAAGTTCTAAATCCATTACATTTCCATCGTCAAACTTATAGGGGATGTAATTTAACGGAGAATTATCCATGCATTTTGGAAATCTACCATTCTGAATATGCAGGTGGTTCTGACTATTTGGTCGAAAAATAAGATCTCCTTTTTCAACTTTTCTTATCGCAGTAACTTCATCTCCCCAAATCGTTTTAATTGATTTACCTACCGCATGATCAAAATTGTTCAACACAAAGACTTTTGCATTATCATCGTGCCCTAAAGTCTCCAATAATAAGGTGTTTTCTTTGTCAACTTCTTTTATATCCAATGCCCATTTTAAACTTTTATGAGATCCTGTTAAAATATGCATATATAACCAATTGTCACCAATTTCCACATATGAATTTCCACCATCAGCTGTATAACTTAAATTTGGACAACACTGAATTGCATATGCTTTCCTAATTGTTGTCATTTGGTAGTCAATACCTTTATGGAATTTGCTAATTGACAATCGCCTTGGACCAAAATCTGAAATTAAATGCATTAAGCCATCTATGTTGTCATCTGACCTATAAAAAGGGTGCCTAACTTTTTCCTGACCAAAACTTAATAATAC
>JAQIBQ010000437.1 GCA_027859005.1 Prolixibacteraceae bacterium
TCCAAAATCAGCAATTCCCTGGAAATTACCTTGGTCTGATTATTTCGACCAAGAGGAAATCAACTTGTCGTGGCACTTCATGAATAAGCGTGCTGCATCTCAGTATTCCCTCATTGATAAACCAGGTTGGTTAACCCTTAATCCCGGAACTGGTAAAACGCATATCTTGCACAAAGAAGCTCGTCATCATTATGCAATAGTCACCAAAATAGATATTGATGCAACAGCCAATGGACATGAAGCAGGAATTTACCTTACTAACGGAAATGAATCAGTTAGCGTTGAAGTTTATAGTGGATATAACAATGCAAAAGTATTGGGCTATCGTTTTGGTTCAGTAACATATGAAGAAGAAAATCCTCTTGGTAATGAATTGTGGCTTAAAGTTGAGCGTTTCGATCATAAAATAACATGTTACTATGGTTCTAACGGAATTAATTGGAAACCTATCGGCAACACCATAAGTGTAACTGGGTTAGACAAAGGACAGGAGAATTACAATTGGTGGGTTGGAACCAGCGATGGCTTATATGCATCAAAAACTGAAGCACATTTCGATAGCTATGCATTTAAGGATGGATTCTCTGATTTACCACTTATCGGATACAACAACTATTTTGGATTAGAAACATCAGGCTCAGGAATCAACAAAGCCATGACCAATTCCACTTCAAAAGGAGGATGGATAATGCTAGGTGGTGTTGAGCTTGGGAATGAAGACAGAGTGGCTGAAAGGGTTACAGTGCAAGCCAATGCAAGCTATTCAGGTCAACTTGAAGTTTGGATAGACGATTTGGAAAACGATGGAACTATGATAGCCACCATTGCAATAGAACCGAAGGTTGGCGACGATAAGCCTTGGCACGAATACAGTACTGAGCTTAGTAATATTTCTGGTCAACATGATATTTATTTACGTTGGAAAGGAGTAGCAAATGCGTTCAATGTTAAATCGATTCGTTTTTTTGCTAACGATTCGTTTTACACAGGAATAGATAAAACCTTTAAGCCGAACAATTGGAAAGCATTTCCCAATCCATTCAAAAATTCTTTTACAATAATAACAGATAAACCTGGCACTTCATTTTCAATATTTTCCCTTGATGGGAGAATGGTCGAATCGGGAAGCGTTGAGCATTCGAACCAAACCTTAGGTCAATTCCTTGATCCTGGATTGTACTTGCTAAAATATCAGTCGTCAGTAATAAAATTGAACAAGATTAAATAGAAAAGATGAGAAAAAAAATTAGTACACTATTCATTATTTTAACTACTTTTTCATTTAACGGTGTTAACGCGCAGGATGTAAATATAGATTTCAGTAATGAACAACAAATCATTAGAGGCTTTGGTGGAATTAACTTTCCTGCTTGGATTGGTGATTTGAATGAGGATATGCGAGAAAAAGCTTTCAGCAATAATCCGGGGGAAATTGGCCTGAGTATTCTTCGCATGCAGGTTCCGCCTGACTCAACTCAATTTAACCGGGAAATTCCAACAGCAGAATATGCTAAATCCCAAGGTGCAACTTTGTTTGCTTCGCCGTGGAATCCTCCTTCAAACTTACGCGAGCTTCTAAAGGAGACCAATAATGGAACAGACTATGTAATCCCTTCAGAAAACTATCCAGCCTATGTAGACCATTTAAATAGCTTTGTTTCATACATGGAAACCAACAATGTCCCTTTATATGCCATCTCGGTACAAAACGAACCAGATTGGCACGGATGGACAACATGGACTGCAAACCAAATGCTTTCGTTTGTAAAAAATTATGCACAGAATATCAACTGCAAAGTAATTGCACCAGAATCCTTAGGCTATGTGCGAAGTACAATAGATCCATTATTGAATGATTCAATCGCAAATTCACACATTGATATTTTAGGAACCCATTTATATGGTACTCCTATTAACAACTATTATTATCCACTAGCCTACGAGAAGGGTAAGGAAATTTGGATGACCGAACACCTCTGGGGAAGTGAGAAACCTGAAGATAATACCTGGGAATTGGCACTGGACATCGCAGAGGAAATTAATACATGCATGGATGCTCAAATGAGTGCTTTTGTTTATTGGTACATTCGTCGTTTTTACGGACTAATTAACGATGATGGCAACATTACAGACAAAGGATATGTGATGTCTCAATTTTCAAAATTCATTCGCCCTGGTTTTCATCGAATAGATACAGATTTTAAACCAGTTTCAGGAGTCACTACAACAGCCTACAAGTCAGACTCAAGCTTGGTAGTTGTTGTCGTAAATACAAACAGCAATTCCGTAGACCTTAACTTGGTTTTAACGAATAATAATTTGCCGTTTGAAAGCCTGACTAAATTCACAAGCTCTGAAAACAAAAAAATGAATAACGATGGTACCCAAGAACTGAGTGGTGAAAATATTGCAATAACAGTTGATGGGAAAAGCATTAGCACATTTACCTCTAATCCAACTGGTGGTGGAAAATATGGAAATGAATTACCCATTGCATATCTGGGTGAAAATATCAACATTGAAATCTTTGATTCTTTGGGAACTGGTCAAGTAGAATATAGCTTAAAAGGTTCCGAAAGCACAGATACTGATGGCGAAATTGTAAAATATTCTTGGGCTAAAAATGGTGAGCAATTTTCAACTCAAGCAGACCTTGACCTTGTTCTAGAAATAGGAAGCCATACCTATGTGCTTACAATAACAGATAACGATGGTGCAACAGCAACATCCACTATTGTTATTGATGTTATCAATAATAATTCAGAGGAAGTATGGATGGAAGCAGAATGTACTCTTGTTGGTGACAACTGGGATATTATTGAAGATGATGAAACTTCGAATCAAAAGTACCTTACTGTTAAAGCGGGGATAGAAGCTGTTGATCAGGCTTCAACTGATCCGAATGCTCTTCTAACCTATCAATTCTCAATTACCGAAGCGGGAAATTTCAAAGTATGGGCAAGGGTTTTGGCTCCGTCATATAGTGACGATTCCTTCTGGATAAAACTTGATGATGGCGAATGGGTCATGTGGAATGGTCTGGCAGAAAATAGTGGATGGGCATGGAATGATGTTAACGATGCTGATGGAGTTCCCTTGATATATCCCTTAGAAGTAGGAGAACATTCATTATTGTTTTGTTTCAGAGAAGATGGTGCTGCAATTGATAAGTTTTACCTTACCAATACCGGTCAGGTACCTTCAGCGTTTGGCGATGATGCTTCCAATTGCATTGATAATATTGATAATGGAATTAATTCCAAACTTATCAATCAAACCATAACCGTTTTTCCTAACCCAGTAAAATCGAACTTTTGTATTGAAAGTAATGAGCCAATTGAACTATTGATTATAACAGATATCAATGGTCGTCAGATTTTGAAAAAAGCTTATACCACTGTAATTTACTCCGACGAAATTGAGATCAAAGTTGATGACGGTATTTACATGTTACAGATAGTTAATGATAGCCATACGGTAGTTACCAAGGTTTTGGTTGAAAATTAAATATTCTAGAACCTATTTATTATCAATAGGATATCATGAATAAAACATTATTTCAATGGCAATTATGCTGTAATTGGTTTTAACCTGAAAGCACAAAAATTTCATAGCGATAATAGAAACAGTATTTATACCAATCCCTTTATTCATGACTATGTGCCTGAGTTATCAATGATATGTGTAGATGATACTTAGTTTATGAGCAGCACTAGCATGCACATGAGGCTTGGTGTATCCATAATGAAATCGACAGATTTGATAAACTGGAAGCTGATAAATTACACCTATGATATTTTAGACGATGTTGATGCACTCAACCTTAATTATGGTGAAAGTTCATATGGACGTAGATCGTTGACAAGTTGCCTGCGTTGTCAAAATGGAATATACAATGCAAGCACTTTTGCCGGCACAAGCAATAAAACGTATATCTATTCAACAATAAATATTGAGAAAGGTCGCTGAAAAAAGATATCTTAACTAATTGGTGCTGAAATTAAATACTTGCATATCATAAGCTACGGAATTATTTTATGAAAAAATACAAACGAAAAAAAGACAAATCGAAGATCGGCTTTTGCCAATTATATAGATCATTTTGATGTGCTTTTTGGTATAAGTTGAAGAAACCGTCTCGTATTTTACAGGACGGTTTTTTTGTATCCAAAAATTCCCAATGCCAGTTTTAAATAAAAACCCAAATCAATAATTACTCCACAAATTACATGCGTTAACATTGTTCTTCATTAAAAGATATCTCAATTTCATCGAATTATTAGCATATTATTGAATGGTAAACCTCAATATGTAGCACTTTATAATTAATTTAGTAATCTTAAATTTTAGTCCAAGAAAATTATGGCATTCTTATCTAAGGATAAATTATTCTCAGCAAGGTGGTTTCGCAATTACCTTTACATTATAATCGGTGCTTTTATTCTAGCTGTTGGATTTGTATATTTCATAACTCCACACAAGATAGTACCTGGAGGAGTATACGGTATTGCAATTGTTGTTCACTACTTAAGTGAAGGTGTATTCTCATTTTGGCCCGAAGGAATTCCGATAGGACTATTTAGTCTCATATTAAATATTCCCCTTACCTATGCAGGCATAAAAATTCTTGGACCTAAGTTTGGAGTCAAAACTATTATTGGATTTGTTCTTACATCGGTATTTATGGATGGAATAACTTATTTACGACCCGATGGAATGCTTCCACTTATAGATGATGTTTTGCTTTCGTGTGTATTTGGAGGTGTATTAATTGGTTTTGGTTTAGGCCTTATCTTCAAGTCAAGAGCAACTTCAGGCGGCTCCGATATTGTTGCCATGATTATTGCTAAATTCACAAGCTTGAAACTTGGTCAACTCTTAATCTATGTCGATTCGGTAATTGTTCTTTTAAGTTTAATTGCTTTTCACGATTGGAAAATCCCACTTTATTCTTGGTTAGTTATCTATATAGCGGGCAAAGCAATCGACCTTACACTTGAAGGAGGAAACTACCACAAAGCTCTCTTTATTATATCAAAAAAGCACGAGCAAATTAAGCAAAAAGTACTTTACGATTTAGAAAGAGGTGGAACCTATTTCTCTGGAAAAGGAATGTATACCGACGAAGACAAACAGATAATCTATACCGTTGTTAGTCGGCGGGAAGTTGCTATCCTTGAACAATACATTCATTCAATAGATCCTGATGCATTTATTACAGTTATGGATACACGTGAAATATTAGGAGAAGGATTTCAATCGTTAAACCAAAAATTAGAATCATAATGCTACGGTCCCTTTTCATACTGCTCATCCTACTTGTTTCTCTTTCGGCACAATCGCAAAAGGTTGGATTAGTTTTAAGTGGTGGTGGTGCAAAAGGAATGGCACATATCGGTCTAATTAAAGTTCTTGAAGACCATAACATTCCTATCGACTACATTGCGGGAACTTCAATTGGAGCAATTATTGGCGGTTTATATGCTTCGGGTATGACACCCAATGAAATGATAGAACTCTTTAACTCCGATGAATTTAAGTTATGGTCGACCGGAAAAATGGACAAAGATGATTTATACTACTTTAAACGAAACGATGAACTACCCGATTGGCTAAAATTAGACATCACCCGAAAAGACGATAAGGTTAAACTTATACTGCCAATTAGTTTAGTCCCCGAGCGACAAATGGATTTTGCTTTTCTCCAACTTACTGCTCAATCAACAGCCGCTTGCAATAGCGATTTCAACCAGCTAATGATTCCTTTTAGATGTGTAGCTACCGATATATATAACAACAAAGCCGTGAAAATGAAAGATGGCGATTTAGGTGAAGCCATACGTGCATCAATGACTTTTCCATTGGTTTACAAGCCCATTGAAAAAGACGGTGTATTACTTTTCGATGGAGGAATTGTGAATAATTTTCCTACCGATATAATGAAAGAAGATTTTAACCCTGACATTATTATTGGACACAAAGTTACTTCCATGGGGGGCAGACCCGATGCCGACGATGTATTTGCACAAATTGAGGCAATGCTTACTCAAATTACAAATTATAACATCCCCGACTCTATTGGAATTCTTCTTGAAACAAAGTTAAACGATATAGGCTTACTCGATTTCCCGAAAACAAACTACATCAACAGTAGAGGAATCGAAACTGCCTTACTTTACATCGATTCAATTGAGAGTATTATTACCCGCAGAGTCACGAAAGAAGATATCCAAAGGAAAAGAGATGCTTTCAACAATAAAAAACCCGAGCTTAAATTTAACAACATTCAAGTTGAAGGTGTACGAGACAACATGCAACGCAAGTATATCATTCAATCAATCAAATACAATGAAAGAGTTATTGGAATTGACCAACTTCGATCATCGTATTTCAAACTTATTGCCGACAAACATCTAAAGTCGATTAGACCTCTAGCCTACTACAACCGTAAAACTGGCTTATTCGATTTACACCTTAAGGTAGTTACCCGAAAACCACTTGATGTTGCATTTGGAGGTCACCTTACTACTCGATCGAATACCTTCGGTTTTATTCAGGCCAATCTAAAAGCCTTCAATAACCGATCGTACAATTTATCAAGTAATTTATATTTCGGAAACTTCTATAATTCTTTTATGTTGGGAGGAAGAATCGATTCTCCAAACAAAACCCCATATTACGTTTCGGGCGGGTTTACACTAAACATTTGGGACTACTTCTCAACCAGTACCGATTTAATTTTCACAGACATTAGGCCATCGTACATTCGACAAAGAGAAAGTAATTTTAAACTTGAACTGGGAATACCTTACACCAAAACAGGTGTTATTGATATTGGTATTGCTCAATCGAATTCATTCGATGAATACTACCAGGTAACAGATCCTATTCAAAGTGATGAATTAAATGAAACAACTTTTTACTCGTATGCTGGTCATGTTCGAATTGATAAAAAAAATTACGACTATAAACAATATGCTACTGAAGGAAGTCGAAAAATGTTCTCAATAAAATACATAACTGGGAAAGAAACATTTATTGCTGGAACTAGAATGAAAGAGTATCAAAACAACACCACATTAAATCACAATTATTTTCAAATTGACGGAATTTTTGAAGAGTACTATTCTGTTGCCAGTTTTTTAAGTTTAGGTGCTTATGCTCAAGCTTCAATCAACAACAATACCTTATCAAGCAACTATACTTCTAGCAAAATAAGCGCAAGTGCATTTACTCCAACTCCGAATAGTAAATCGCTTTATCTAGAAAATTTTAGGGCGAATCAATACTTTGCTCTTGGCGGAAAAATGATCTACAATATTAACGATAATATCCATTTACGTGGAGAAGCATATGGTTTCTTCCCTATCCAAGAAATAATGGATACTTACAATACTCATGAAGTATTTTACCACGATAAAATTTTTACTACAGCTCATTTAATGGCACTTACGGCATTGGTTGTTCAAACTCCTGTTGGTCCTTTAAGTGTTGAAATGAATTACTACGACAAACCCGGTCAGAAATGGTTTTTCTCTTTAAACATGGGCTACATGTTATTCAATAAACGAGGATTCTAAAACCCTTATTATGAAATTTCTTCTTCTTATAACTATTGCTTTTGCATTCACATTAAATGTACAAGCACAAACTAAAACAGTACATGGATTTGTATTTCTCGACAATAATAACAACTCAATTTTTGACGAAACAGAGGAACCACTTCCAAACATTTCAGTTTCGAACTTAAGTACAATTACTAAAACCAATACCATTGGACAATTTCAACTTGAAAATGAAGTAAGAGATATTGTAATAGACTAAATAGAAATCAAAACCAATTATCCGATGAAAAGAACAATAAAAATAGCAATAGCATTTACGGTATTTGCAGCCCTCACTATACTGAATAAAAACAGCTACGCGCAAACAGAACAAGTACCCATTAAAATAATTTTTGAGGGACGTTTTGACACAACATACAATTCAACAGAATGGATCGAGAATTGGGGAATTCCATGGACTGCAAGAACCGATAAGAATAATTTGGAAAACAGCCAACCATCGGGAAAAGCATTACGGGTTGCATACCCCAAAGGCGGTGTTGGTCCAGGTGAAACAGGATCTCAATTTCCTATTGTATTTAAAGATCTACCGAACAATACTGAAGGGTTCTACAAAGAAGCATGCCTACGTTATTTTGTAAAATTTGAAGAAGGATTTGATTTCAGATTAGGTGGAAAACTTCCTGGATTAATGGGAGGAGGCGATTCCTGGGTACGTTCAGGCGGCAATCAACCCAATGGATTAAACGGTTGGACTCTTCGTTTTATGTGGCGAGAAGGTGGAAAAATAGTTGTTTATGCATATGTTCCTCCTAGCAAAAATGGGAAATACGGTAGTGAAACATGGGGCCAAGATATCGATTGTGATTTTACTGCTTTACCGAGTATTTGGCATAGTATAGAACAATATATTAATGTAGGTGACCCAAATACAGATAATGGCAAACTAAAAGTTTGGATTGATGGCGAACTACATTTGGATTTAAACGATCTATGTTTTGGGTATTCCGAAAATAGTTTTGGGCTAATAGGAGGAGTTTACTTTTCAACTTTCCATGGAGGTAATACTGCTGAATGGGGTCCTTTAACCGATTCTTATGCTCAATTTAAAGATTTTGTCGTTACAAAAAAAAGGCTTGCTTATCCTACAGAATGAAAAATTGTGTGTAAATGCGAATTGGAATTCGCATAACCTCGGTTTTATGATGTATATACCGACACTTTACAAATATTAACGGCTAGCTTTTCCTGCTTTACTTACTATCGGTAATTTCACCGACATATCATGTTTATCGGTATTTTCAGAAATTGTATATAAAGATGCGTTGGAATATGAGTTCGGTTTATCCGATATGCCATTCAAAAGTGAAAAGAATATGGATCATGTGACATTGTTGTGGGGAAGAATCTTTAATTTTAAATCTGGCAATTTTTCATTAGGCGAATGCTCGCATGCAGTATTGGACTTAAACCATATGCCAGTCGGGTTGTAATTCTTGGCGTGGGTTGGTTTTGAGTGTAAAGAAAAGTATTTGAGTGATACTACATTTATTTAGGTTTTAATTTCTCAGATGCTAATAAGTGTCAAACGAACAACC
>JAQIBQ010000465.1 GCA_027859005.1 Prolixibacteraceae bacterium
GGTTGTTCGTTTGACACTTATTAGCATCTGAGAAATTAAAACCTAAATAAATGTAGTATCACTCAAATACTTTTCTTTACACTCAAAACCAACCCACGCCAAGAATTACAACCCGACTGACATATGGTTTAAGTCCAATACTGCATGCGAGCATTCGCCTAATGAAAAATTGCCAGATTTTAAATTAAATATTCTTCCCCACAACAATGTCACATGATCCAATATTAGGGCTGATAAATCTTCTTCTTCTTCTTCTACATCGAATTTTGTCATAAGGAAGGTGAAGAGGGCAAAGTCTTTTTCTCTTTGTTTTTAATTGTTCAATTCTCTTTTTCGCTTAGGGGTCAATTTCTACTTCATTATATTTTTTAATATCATATTTTACTTCTCTTCTACATGTCCTATATTCAATTGAATCTTTTATTGATACCCATGTACCTATGTCGTTTGATTCTGAAGTATTGTATGAAAATTGTTCAGTTTTGCCAATTTCGCATAATTTGAATTCTTCTTTTTTGCTAGAGAATAAATTACTAAGGCAAAGATTACAACAAGTAAGCATTCATAGAGTTTATTAGGAATAGTTTGTCAACGATTGTGGGGATGGGCGATCTGAAAAATTGGTCCATAATAAACGATGAAAAAGAAATATTGAAGCTACTTCAATTGCAGAAAATAATTTCTTGTATTTTAGTTGGGTTTAGTTGAATTGTATACTGATTTAGCGATTATGCATTAAGATTACCAGTTGTGTTTTACCATAAAATACTTAAGTTGTTCAATGTCTTTAAAGGGTGTAAGTTCAATGTATTTGTTAGATGGATTTTGGATAGAGATATTTGATGTATCGGATAATACGTATGTCATAATTTTAAAGTAAATTGTAGGCATTAATTATCCGGATAAAGGGATAAATACAATAAATGACAAATAATAAATTGAAAAAATCAAATTGGTCAACAAAGAAGCAAGTATTTTTATTTCTACTTTTTTTCTTTTTGATTGCACTTGTATTGATAGGCGGTGTTATTTATAATAACTACAACATTAAAAGTCAGAAAATAAAGGTTCAAGATGAATTAACTTCTATTGCATCAGTAAAAATAGATCAACTGTCGGAATGGTACTTGCTAAAAAAACAGACAGCAAATAAACTAGCTAAAAATAGTGTGCTCATTTCTCGAATTATTGAGTTAAAAGAGCTTAATTCTGGAAGTGCAAAAAATAACCTTGAAGATGAATTGAATTTGATCAGAAATGAATATTCATTACTTGGTGTTCAAGTATTAACTGAAAATCTGGAAATATTATCTTCAACGTCTAATTTAAATGCGATTGTTGAGAAAAGTGTTATTGAAACATCATTAAAAAGCATAAGCCAAGGAGAAGCGATAGTAACTGGCTTGTTTAAATGTAAAGAACATAATTTAATTCGTTTCGATATTTGTGCTCCAATATATCGAGATCATAATTTAATTGCAGTTCTTGTTTTAGTTATTGATGCTAATGATTTTCTTTATCCATTTATCCAAAAATGGCCTATACATAGCAAAACAGCCGAAACATTAATTATTAGAAAAGAAAATGATCATGTTCTTTTTTTGAATGAACTTCGGCATGTAAAAGGAACTGCTCTTACACTTACAATTCCTTTAACGAACCTTGATGTTCCTGCAATTATGGCTGTAAATGGATATAAGGGGCTACATGAAGGAATTGATTATAGAAATATTCAAGTTATTTCTTTCATTAATAATATCCCAAATACTCCCTGGTATTTTGTAGCTAAGGTTGATAAAAACGAGTTGTATCTTACTGTAAATCGAATTTCAAATTTGACTCTGTTAATTGTGTTATTCCTAATGATTGTTTTGCTTTTGGTTTTTGCTTTTACTTTAAGTATGCAACAAAAGAATACTTACAAATCGTTATGGATGGCTCAACAAGAATTTGAAACAACACTATATAGTATTGGAGATGGCGTTATTACTACCGATGAACAGGGGCGAGTTAAAAATTTAAATAAAGTTGCAGAGGAATTAACCGGGTGGATTGAAAGGGATGCCATTAATAAACCTATCTCTGGAATTTTTAATATTATAAATGAAGATACTCTAAAACCAGTTGAAAGCCCTGTTAATAAAGTAATTGAAAAAGGACAGATTGTTGGACTTGCAAATCATGCTTTATTAATATCAAAAGATGGAAGCAGAATTCCCATTGCCGATAGTGGTGCACCAATAGTTAATAGCGAGGGTGAAATAGTAGGAGTAGTTCTTGTGTTCCGAGATCAAACCGAGGAGAGAGACCATCAGATGATTCTGGAAGAGCAACGACGCCAACTTTTTACATTATTGTCGAATTTGCCCGGTATGGCTTATCGTTGTAAGTGCAATAAAGATTGGACAATGGAACTTGTAAGCAAAGGTTGTATTAACTTAACCGGATATAACGAAGATGAGCTAAATGAAAATAAAATTGTTTCCTATGGCCAATTAATCATTGAAGATGATAGAGATTTTGTTTGGGAACAGGTGCAAAATGCGTTGAATACAAGAACAAATTTTGAATTTGAGTACAGGATACGGACCAAAAGTAATTCCATAAAATGGGTATGGGAAAAAGGGCAAGGTATTTACGATGAAGAAGGTAATTTGATCGCCTTAGAAGGTTTTATTAACGACATTGATGAACGCAAAAAAATAGAATCAGCGTTAAAAAAGAGCGAACAACTTTTTCAAAACTTAACCGAAAATGCAACCGTAGGTATTTTTAAGACAGATAAAGAAGGGCTTACAACATATATAAATCCTGAATGGAAGAATATTACAGGATTGACATATAGTGAAGCGAAAGGAAACGGCTGGCTCAATTACGTTCATCCCGATGATAAAAATACAATTGCTGAAAATTGGAATTACAGTATTGATAAGAATAAAAAATCAGACGCTGAATATCGGTTTGTTAAAACGAATGGTGAAATTGTGTGGGTAAAAGGACAAGCAGTACCCGAATATGATGGACACCATAATTTAGTGGGATATATCGGCACTATAAATAACATTACCGATATTAAAGCCTACGAAAACAAGCTTAAAGAAGCAAACACATTGTTACATGCCTTAATCGATAACATCCCCGATGCGATATACCTCAAAGATATTCAAGGACGTAAAGTACTTGTCAATAAGGCTGATTTGATAAATATTGGAATTGATGATGAAAAAGATGTTCTAGGAAAAAGTGACTTCGATGTGTTTCCAAAAGAAATTGCCGAGGAATTTTGGAAAGTAGATCAGGAGGTTATGAATAAAGGAGAAGCATTGTTAGATGTTGAGGAGGAACTAATCAATAATAACAACGAAAGAAAATGGCTTTCTACTTCAAAAATACCGTATAAAAACGATAAAAATGAAATAATTGGTCTAATAGGTATCGGTCACGATATATCCTACAAGAAAAAACTTCACGAAGAGCTAGTCTATGCTAAAAATAAAGCTGAAGAAAGTGATCAACTTAAAACTTCTTTCTTAGCAAATATGAGTCATGAAATTAGAACACCCCTAAACTCAATACTAGGATTTACAAATCTTATAACTGAATCCGATGATCTGAATAAAAACGAAAGGACGGAATACTCAACTATAATTCAAAAAAGTTCAGATAGTTTGTTGCAAATTATTAACGATATTATCGATATCTCAAGTCTTGAAACTGGTCAGTTAGCAATAAATAACTCCGAAGTTAAAGTTAATAATATAGTGAACATGCTAGAAATAGAATACAGTAGGCGAGTTTCAGACCTTAAAATTAAGGACATAGAAATTAAAAGCTTAATTGTAGATGAAGATCTTAGTATGATTACCGATAGTAACCGTTTAAATCAGATTTTTATTAATTTATTAACCAATGCATTGAAATTTACAAGTTCTGGTTCTATTGTATTTGGTATTGAGAAATACGACAAAAAGAAAGTCTATTTTAAAGTTCAGGATACAGGGATTGGAATTGAACCCCATTCACAAAAAATAATTTTTGATCGATTCCGTCAAGCTGAAAACAACAATGTCCGAAAATTTGGGGGAAATGGATTGGGTTTATCAATTGTTAATAATTTAGTTGAATTAATGGGGGGCAATATCTCACTAGAATCAGAATTGGGAAAAGGCTCCGTTTTCCGTTTTAATTTACCATTTAACCCTCCCCAATAGGGCCCAGTTTATTTTTTTAAGAATTGTAGGGCAACTTTGTTTTTTTCTGCTTTATTTTCTTCCTTTGATTCGCAGTAATGCCTAACAAATGATACACGAAAAATTCCCTTCTAAATTATTAGAAAATGCAGTCGACGAATTTGCCAAATTACCTGGCATTGGTCGTAAAACTGCGTTGCGTTTAGTTCTTCATTTATTACGTTGCGACGAAAGTGACGTTGAACTATTTGGACAATCAATAATACAACTGAAGAAGGAAGTGAAGCATTGCAATGTATGTTATAATATTTCAGATACCGAAACCTGTAGCATTTGTTCAAACCCTAGTCGGAACAATTCTATTATTTGTGTTGTAGAAACTATTCGCGATGTTCTTTCAATTGAAAATACACAACAGTTCAACGGACAATATCATGTATTAGGAGGCATTATTTCGCCAATGGATGGAGTAGGGCCAAACGAACTAGAAATAAATTCACTTATAAAACGAGTAGAAACAAACGATGTTGTTGAAATTATACTTGCATTAAGTACCACCATGGAAGGAGATACTACAAATTTTTTTATTTATAAAAAATTGAAAGAACACGAGGTGAAGATTACAACCATTGCTCGTGGTGTTTCTATTGGCGGCGAGTTGGAGTATACCGATGAACTTACATTGGGACGTTCAATATTGAATCGATTAAATTATAGCGATATACTAAACCACTAAAATTTCTGTTTAATGAAACGATTACAATTATTTTAAACACTAAGCTTTTACAAGAATGGTAATAATAATTTTAAGCGTTACATCTAACAAATAAAAATAAGTAACGGATGAAAATAGCAGTCGATTTCGATGGCACAATAGTAGAACACAAATATCCTAAAATTGGTAAAGAAATTCCTTTTGCGTTTCAAACGCTTAAAATGTTACAAGAAAAAGAACATTTACTTATTCTTTGGACATACAGGGCAGGTCGTTACCTTGACGAAGCAGTTGAGTATTGCAAGCAAAATGGCATCGAGTTTTACGCTATTAATAGCAGCTACCCCGATCAAATTATGGATGAAACCATTAGTCGAAAAATCGATTGTGATCTATTTATCGACGATAGAAATGTTGGTGGACTTCTACCTTGGGGCGAGGTGTATCAGATTCTACATCCTGATGAGGGAACGATGAATTTTGAAATTCCGGCAAAGAAAAAAAGTTTCTGGAAACGATAAAAAGAGAATTTAAGTGATGAGTTAGTAATTCGATTGCTTGTAGAAATTAAAATACTCATATTTCAAAATATCAATACTCAAATCTATTTTAACCCATGAAACTAACCGTAGTAATAGTTAATTATAATGTGAAGCATTTTCTTGAACAGTGTTTGTATGCTGTTGAAAAAGCTATTGAAACTATTCCTGCTGAAGTATATGTAGTTGATAACAATTCGGTTGATGGGTCAAATGGGATGCTTATTCATAAGTTCCCTTGGGTGAAACTAATAGCCAATAAAAAGAATGTAGGTTTTTCTACAGCGAATAATCAAGCCATACGTGAATCTAAAGGTGAATATGTTTTATTGTTAAATCCCGATACCGTTGTAGAAGAAAACACCTTTACCAAGGTTATTCAATTTATGGACGAGCATCCTGATGCAGGTGGCTTAGGTGTTAAAATGATAGATGGAAAAGGTAAATTTTTGCCTGAATCGAAACGTGGTTTGCCAACTCCTTGGGTTGCATTTCATAAAATATTTGGGTTATCTTCTCTCTTCAAAAAATCAAAAATATTTGGGAAATATCACCTTTCATATTTGAGCAACGATGAGATACATGAAATAGATGTGCTTGCCGGTGCATTTATGTTGATGCGAAAGGAAACACTCGATAAAGTTGGTTTACTCGACGAAGACTATTTCATGTATGGTGAGGATATCGATTTGTCGTATAGAATTACCAAGGGCGGATACAAAAATTATTATTATCCCAACACAACAATTATTCATTACAAAGGTGAAAGCACCAAAAAAGGAAGTTTGAATTATGTTCGAATGTTTTACAATGCAATGATCATTTTTGCGCGTAAGCATTTCTCTAAACAATACGCTGGGGTTTTTTCTTTTTTTATTCATCTTGCTATTTATTTTAGAGCAGCCATTGCAACTGGTCATCGTGTTTTGAGTACAGCATGGCTGCCACTACTTGATTTTATTGCTGTATTTATAGGTTTTTATTTTTTGCTTCCTTATTGGGAGTCGGTTCGATACGAAGTTGGATATTATCCCAATACGCTATTATTGTATGCTGTTCCGGCCTATATTTTGATTTGGCTAATTGGAATGTATTATTCCGGGGGCTATGAAAAACCTATCAAATTTCTTAAAATGTATCGTGGATTACTCTCTGGTACTGTATTTATTTTAGTTGTTTATTCATTGTTGCCAAATAGTGCTCGATTTTCAAGAGCTATAATTTTGTTAGGCTCTGCTATGTCGATTATTGTAGTAACATTAAATCGAATAATACTTCACTTTTTAGTGAAAAAAGATTTTGCACTGGGAACTCAAAAGCCAAAGAGAGTTGCAATAGTTGGATTGAAAAAGGAAGGTGAAAGAGTGAATAGCCTACTTCAACAAACTGGTATTATTACAAATATTGTAGGTTATATTTCAACAAAACAGCAGCCACGCTCTGAACGCTACATGGGTTCTATTCATCAAATTCTTGAAATTGTTAGAATTAATAAAATTGAAGAACTCATTTTTTGTTCCGAGGATGTAAGTTCTAAAGTTGTAATTCAAACCATGCTGAATCTGTCAGAATTTAATTTAGAATATAAAATTGCACCACCTGCAAGTGTGTCAATTATTGGCAGTAATTCAATCGATACTGCTGGCGATTTGTATGTGCTTAATGTAAATGCAATTACTCGCGAAAAGAATAAACGCAACAAACGATTATTCGATGTAGCTCTTTCTGTATTATTTCTTATTGCTTACATATTTATAATTTGGATGATTGAGAAACGCTCCGGTTTTTTGAAAAACATAGTAAAAGTGTTGAGTAAAAAATATAGTTGGGTTGGATATCAAACAGTCAATTCCGAACTCTATCTAGGACTGCCTGTAATCCAAAAAGGAATACTTAAAACAACAGATATTCTTAATGCCGAAGGATACAATAACGAAACAATTGATAGATCAAATATGTTATATGCTCGCGATTATAACATTGGTAAAGATTTCGAAATTGTGTTGAAGGCGTTTCAGAAACTAGGGCAAAACTAATGGCACTTACTAACGGAAATATCACTTTACGTGCATTGGAGCCTTCCGATGTCGAATTGTTGTACCAATGGGAAAACGATTCTGAAGTTTGGCGGGTTAGTAATACACGCACACCACTTTCGAAATTTGCACTGGCTAATTATATCAAATCAGCTGATCGAGACATATGGGAAAGTAAAGAAATGCGCTTGCTAATCGAAACTTCTCAAGGAAAACCAGTTGGTACAGTTGAGTTATTTGATTTCGATCCTTACCACAGTCGGGTGGGTGTTGGTATAATGATTTACAATACTGCCGATCGTAAAAAAGGGATAGCTTCCGAAGCGCTTGAAATTGTTGCCGATTATGCTCAAAATGAATTAGGTATTGCTCAATTTTACGCCAATGTTTCTGAAAACAATATCCCTAGTTTGCAGTTGTTCCAGAAATTGGGATTTGTAGTTGCTGGAATTAAAAAGAACTGGTTAAAAACTCCAATTGGTTGGGAAAATGAACACTTGCTACAGAAGTTTTTGTAAGTGATCACTGCTGTTCGTATAAATTAAAGATTAATTGTTTTTTCTAATCCTACCAGTAAAAGTTGCTGATAGTTTTTTTGGGCTAAAGTACTTTCTTCAAACAGATATAAATTACCCCGACATTAATGTCGGTGCTATTGAACCCTAGTTGATTATGGGCTTTAGTCCAACATTGTTTTTTTAATCGAATACTAGTGTTTCTCAAAATATTCTTAGCTCTTCCTTTTGTTTTGATTGTTCGCGGTCATAAAAATTGGAACTTCTTTTAAGAAATGATATTTCTTAAGATTAAAATCGGCCACACAGCAATAGTGCTGAATTCCATTGGTTAGCAATAAATACGGCACATCTAATTCAAGATTGTATGCAGCAATTTGGTCGAAAGTGCTTTGGTCAATTTTTACATCAGGCGCTTTGCATTCTACCAATAAAATTGGTTTGGCTTGTTTGTTATAAGCAACAATGTCGTAACGTAAATTTTTATTGTTGACTTTGAAGCCACGTTCAACTGAAAGCAAGCTTATAGGATATTTCTTTACATCGCGCAAATAATGTAAGCAATTTTGCCGAACCCATTCTTCAGGAGTAAGTTGAATATACTTCTTCCTCGATACATCAAATATGAATAATTTTCCATTTTCTTCTTTTAATTTAAAATTAGAAACAGGGAAATTGAGTTGTGGAAATTGCTGTATCATATATTCTTTTTGATCTTCTGTCAAAACTAACAAAAATCAATCTAGTTGCTTATTCTATTTTTGTATTTTTACCATCAGAAAAATTGAACGCCACTATGAAATCAAAACAAGAAATTGTCAACAATTGGCTACCAAGATACACCGGTATTCCCATTGAAAATTTTGGGAAATTTATTCTACTTACCAACTTTCAACATTATGTCGAACTTTTTGCTGAGAAATTTGGCATTGAGGTCGATGGTGAGGATCAAAATATGCCAAGTGCAACGGCCAATGAAATAACTATCATCAACTTTGGAATGGGAAGCCCAAATGCGGCTACTATTATGGATTTGTTAAGTGCTATTCATCCAAAAGCTGTTTTGTTTCTGGGGAAATGTGGTGGTTTAAAAAGAAAGAATAAATTGGGCGATTTAATATTACCCATTGCAGCAATACGGCACGATGGAACCTCTACGGATTATCTTCCTCCTGAAATTCCAGCCTTGCCAGCCTTTAACCTTCAACGTGCAGTTTCAACATCAATACGGGACTTTGATCGCGATTATTATACGGGAGTAGTTTTCACTACTAACAGAAGAGTTTGGGAACACGACTATAGGTTTAAAGAGTATTTACGTACTACACGTGCAATGGCAATCGACATGGAAACCGCTACAATTTTTGTTGCTGGATTCACCAATTACATTCCAACAGGAGCGTTGTTATTAGTTTCAGATCAACCAATGATTTCTGCCGGAGTTAAAACTTCTGCAAGTGACGAAAAAGTAACCAAAAAGTTTGTAGACGACCATATTGATATTGGAATAAAAGCCATGCGTATTATTCGTGATAATGGACGTTCTGTTAAACACCTTAAATTTTTTGATGAATGACCTATAACGAAATTCTACAAAACCTAGAGAAGAAAATTTACCATCCAATCTATGTTTTGATGGGTGATGAACCCTATTTTATCGATCAAATTTCAGATTACATTGCCAAAAATGTATTGGACGAAGCCGAGCAAAGCTTTAACCAAACGGTATTGTATGGCAAGGATACCGAATTGGATACTTTGCTTACTGTTGCAAAACGTTTTCCAATGATGGCAGCCAACCAGGTTGTTATTTTAAAAGAAGCACAAAACTTAAGAGGCTTGGAAGATGGTTTATTGTCGTATGTCGAGAACCCTTTAAATTCAACAATCCTTGTAATTTGTTACAAATATAAATCAATTGATAAGCGTAAGAAATTCTTAAAAATTGCTGCTCAGAAAGGGGTTGTTTACGAATCAAAAAGAATTTACGACAACCAGTTAATTCCATGGATTCAGACTTATTGCAAAGAGAAGAATTACACATTGCAGCCACACGCTTCAGCAATGTTGGCTGAGTTCTTAGGGACTGAAATAAGTAAAGTGGCCAATGAACTCGATAAGTTGATGATCTTGCTTCCTCCTGGGTCAGTTATAACTCCTGCCGATATTGAAAAGAATATTGGTATTAGTAAAGACTTTAATGTATTCGAATTGCAAAATGCCTTGAGCGATAAAGATGTTGTAAAGGCGAATCGTATTGTCAATTATTTTGGTGCAAATCCAAGTCAGAATCCAATCCCTAAAACAGTTGCCTCTCTTTTTTTCTATTTTAACCGTGTATTGAAATACCATTTGGTGAAAGATAAATCGAAAGGAAATTTAGCGCGAGTACTTGGCGTTTCACCTTTTTTTATTGATAGTTATGTGAAGGCTGCAAGAAATTATCCAACAAAAAAAACGGTGGAAATAATTTCTATACTAAGAGAGTATGATTTGAAGTCGAAAGGTGTTGGAAATGTTTCAACAACAGGCGGCGAATTACAACGAGAAATGATTTATAAAATACTACATTAATATGTCACTAATAATAGTAATTATTACCATTGCTGTTTCAGTATTTGCATTTTACAATAGGCAATTAATTGATAAATTAAGTTTAAAACCAAATTTAGTTGTTCATAACTTTCAAATACATCGTTTATTTTCACATGCCTTAGTTCATGCCGATTGGTCACATCTGTTGATTAACATGTATGTGTTGTATGTTTTTGGCGGTGTATGTGAAAAATATTTTGGTGTTGTATTCGGAATTAAAGCAAATCTCTACTTTGTTCAGCTGTATTTATTGAGTACTGTTTTGTCAAGTGCATATTCAATAATAAAACACAAGAACAATGTATATTATAGTGCAATAGGTGCTTCAGGTGCTGTTATGGCCGTTGTATTTACAACCATCTTTTTCGATCCATGGAATAAACTATGGTTTTTTGGTGTAATTCCAATTCCAGTAATTCTATTTGGCATATTGAATTTATGATATAGCTATTTTATGAGTAAAAAGAATTCGGACAACGTTGGACACGATGCTCACTTTATTGGGGCATTAGTCGGTTTTGTATATCCAATAATAATTGATCCTTCTCTTTTTAACCATTTTATTGAGAGCTTACTAGGTAGATGAATATCTATCTAGTTTAATATTTAGTTCATGGAAGGATTTTCAGGGAAATTTTCCCATAACGAATAAATTCCGCCAAGTTTCTTAACCATATCTTTCCACAATTCAATATTATCGGTCATTACCATTTTTGGCGAAATGTCGGTAACTAACCACGAGTCTTCTTCAATTTCTTCTTTGAGTTGTTCTTTATCCCATCCGGAATACCCCAAAAAGAAACGAACTTGATTTTTCTTTACAGAACCTGAGTTGATTAAGTCTTTTATGTGTTCGTAATCGCCTCCCCAATAAAGGTTGTCCATTATATGAACACTGTTTGGAATTAAATCGCCTAATGTGTGTATGTAATAAATTGAATCAATATTTACAGGGCCTCCCATGTAAAGTAGTTCGTCGAACTTTGGAAGTTCTTTTCTAAACTCATTAACAGGAAAATCGACAGGTTTATTCAAAATGAATCCAACAGCACCTTCTTCGTTGTGATCTACCAAAAAAATAATTGATCGGTTGAAGTAACTTCCGGGAAGGAAAGGTTCAGCAATCAATATTTTGCCTTTTTGAGGTGCAACATTATTGGTCTTTATCCTAAATATGTCGAGGTTATTATTCATGCTTTTTATAAAACGTATAAACTAATATAGGAAACGACTCGATAAAATCAAAACATAAATTGATTGATTTCCATTATTGTGTGTTGTATAATTTTTTGATTCGCAGAACTTATAATCGATTTCTTGATTTGAAATTGAGATCAAACACAAGCCCTGTTTCAACATATTCCGCTTTTATGTAATGAGCTTTCACTGCGAGGGTTAGACGAATGCCTGGAGTGATGTAGAATCCCATGCCAATTCTTTCATAGTAAAACGTTTCCAATGGTTTGTTATGGAGGTAAATGCCAAATTGAGTAACAATGGTAAAACGCTCAATTATAAATTCGTGCGAAACAAAAGTCGCTGCTGTAAGTAGTTGTTTCCCAGTGTGATTGCGGCTATTGTAGTGTCCTTGGAAGATCTCGTTGTATGAGCCTTCAAAACCAATTCCTATCCTGCGTTTGTAGCTGGTTCTGTAATAGAGAGTTGGAGCAATCAAAAGTTCTTTGTAATAAGGTGTTGGTGTTTTGAACGTTTTAGCGCCAAAGGCAATTTGAGTATTTAATTGCCAACGATGATTTATTATGGGTAAACTAGTCTTAGGCAGTTTTTCAGTTGGGGTGGGGCAATACCGAATGCCAAATTTTAATGATGGAATATTAAGTCCCAGATTTGGAAACCCTAATGCACCATTTGAATAGTGTGTGAAGCCTTCGCTTGCGAATAAATCAATGTATTTATTAATGTGGAACGACTGTTCAAGGTATAAACCAAAAAAAGCATTAATGGTAGATCCTGTTGAGAAATTATTCGGATTTTTTATAGAATCATAAGGGTGTATTCCTTGTGAGAGTCCAAAATCTATTTCCAAATCTAAGCGTGCCCATTTTGTTGTTAGTTGGGGAAAGTTTGTAAAGAAATAAGCAGCAATAGGTTCACCAAGTATTTCTGTTGTAAATGTATTCCAGTTCACTCCAATTCCAAAACTAGGATAACGATAGGCTTGTTGCCATTGTTGTTTCCCAATGCTTTGCCAACCAATTTTTAAGTCGAATCCTCGGTAGGGATAGGTGAGGTTTTTAATTTCGTCTCGATGAGGTTTGTTTTCGCCAGTACGGTAATTTGCACTTATGAAATAAGGCGTTTTTATGCTTTCCTGAGCACTCGTTTTTTTTACTTCTACGAGTAAACTTAAACAAATAAGTATGATATTTAAGAAGATGCTGTATCGCATTATTCTTCTTCTTGAATTATGAAAACATCTTCATTCTCCTTTTTCAATAAATACTCTTCTCTTGCAAATTTCTCTAGCTGCTGTGTGTCGGTTTGTAGAGTTTTAAGTTGAAGTCTATCATCTTTTATCTTATCCCGTAAATAGGCCCGTTCTTCTTTTAGTGATTTTAGCTTCTGATTGTCTTTTCTAATTCGCAACCAATTAAACTCATCGAAAAAGAGCATGTATACCAAAAAGAACAGGAGTATTCCTAAATGAATTTTATAGCGTTTTATGAAAGAAAGTACTTGTTTTTTCACTAGGGTAAAGTTAGGTTAAGTGTTTGTATTTCAAATTAATATCTTCAATTAAAACAAGCTGTTAATATTTATGGCCGTGGAACTCGCACGTGTTTATTCATGCTCTTTAGTGATCGACAGAATCATGCTCGTTTCATGTATACAAAATTTACTTTCACAAATCTAAACAAAAAAGAAAACGATTTACTGTAGGTCATATTTTAAAAGAAGAAAATTTGGTCCAAATGGAAATCATTTAACAGTATATTTTGTTGGTTAAATAAAAAAAAAATATGATTTTAACAATTTGAAGAATGAGATTATGTCAGAAAGGAAAGCAGCAGCAAAATGGAATAGTACATTGAAAGATGCTAATTAAGTTGTCTGCATTTTTTATCAAATCGCAAAAAAAAGCATCACGTTTTAAACGTAATGCCCTTTTCAAAAAATATATAGATGAATTGTTATTATTCGATTTTTTTCGATTACTGAATCATCACTTTTCCTGAATAAACCTGATTGTTCTTCTCAATTGCAACTAAATAGACTCCAGACATTAGTTCTGTTGGAATAAAATTCAACCCGGAATGAAGGTTGGAATATTCCTTAACCCTACTTCCAGTCACATTAAAAATCGTTAACCGGGCACCTTCAATTTGGTCAGGCACTTTAACATATACGATTTTGTCGCTGGCATAAATATCAACATCAATACCGAATACTTCTTCGGTACCTGTATCATCTACAACAAGTACTGTTCTATTTATTGTATTACTGTTTCCTGCCTCATCATTCGCTGTGTAAGTTAAGGTATAGGAATCTGAAACTTCGGTATCGAGATTACCAGAAACAATAATACTCACTGAAATATCTCCATCAACATTATCAATTGCAGTTGCTCCTTGGTCGATAAATGCTTTTCCTTTGGTCACAGTAAAAATAGAATCACCTATAAGAGTCATCTCCGGTTTTATGTCGTCAATACTTACAAACACACTCCAATCAACAAAATTGATTTCATCTTCGGAAACCACAGAATATATCACAGGCGAATTAAAATTATTCACGGTAACACCGTTTCGTTGATTGATGGTTTTTACATACATCGTTGCATTGTCCGAAACATCAAATTCAGCTGTCAGTGTACTTAAGTCGGCATCATTTTTAGTCCAAAGACTAACTGTATTATTTATTGAATCGAATACAGACTCACCTACTTGTTGTTCTGCAATGGAGAAACTCACCAATTCTGCCTCATCATTTTTTGCTTCGATAAAAACCTTGTAATTTTTAAAAAACCTTTCATTCTCTGAGACTACCTTTACTAAAAGAGACTTTGAATAATCAGTAGCTAACAACTGAGGACTCGACTGTTCCTCATCATTTATTATAACAGTAGCCCCCGACGATGCAATAAAAGAGGCTTTTAATGCTGATATATCCAACAAGCGATTCACCTTCTGTTCAAAATTATCTCCATTTTCCATCAGGCATAAAGGAGCCATTAAGTTTGGATTTTCGTTTAACTCAAAGCTAAAACTTTCTAATTCACATTCTGAACTAAGGTCGTTAACAATATCAACTTTAAAAGATTGTTGCACCCCTTCGTTAAAGCCAATGCCATCAACAATATAAGACACTGGTGCATCTTCAAAATCATTAATGCTTACACCACTTTGTTGTACCGAACCGTTTACGGAAACAACAGCATGTTGTGGATTATCATAACTTGCAATCAAAGCCTTTAAATCGGCATCATCAATCAACAAAGTGTAAGTTTTATTTTCTGCATCATAGGTGCTGATAAATTTTTCATTGTCGATTGTGTAGTTGGAAATTAATTGATCAACATCATCCCAAAAATAATCACTACCAAGAGCCGACACATCTGCATTTGATACAAGAGCTGTATTGTCGTTGATCGAATAGTCATACACAGATTCTCCCGATCCTTCATTAAATTTATAATATGCAATTAGCCCAGTAGTATTCGCAGCATAATCGGTCATTGAATTTTCGCGAATAGCAGTTTCGTTGAGGCATTTATTCCATATGCGTAATTCATCAATCTGTCCTATAGCCGAACGTATTAAATCCGAAGGCCGGTTCCCCAGGCATAGCGGATACTTCACATTCGATTTTGTTGCTGCTGCAGTTCCTAAATATACTTCCCATTGCTGTGCAATACCATCAATATAAAACACATACTCATTATCTGGCGAAACAGTAAGCGCCAGATGCTGCCATACTCCTGAACGATATGAATCAGGAACATACCATCTAAACTCTCCTTCTTCGGTTTCAACACTTAAAATAAAGCTATTTTCGCCATAATAATTGCGTCCAATATTGGCCTGATACCACAACGAAATATTCGTTTTGTTAAAAATATGACCATACGATAAAGGATCAGAAAGGTTTACCCAACACTCAATCGTATAATCATTCACCAAGTTGATGTTTTCTGACTTACTCGCACATACCACATTTGCTCCTCCGGTAAAATTGGCTACAACATTGGTTTCATAATCAGATGATGTTGTCAATTTGTATTGAAGTGTATCGTTTTCTGAAGTTATATCATCAGGAAGTATTGTATACACCTCTATTTGATAAGAAGCATTCTGGGCAGTCAAATTTGCTTTAACATTAAATTCGAGCCGTTTCGATTCGCCAGAGTTAATGGTATCGCTTATGGTTTGTATCACTTCTTCACCTCCATTTATCCGATAGGCAACATCAATATTATTAAAAGGCACTTCTCCATAATTCATGACTATCGCGGCTATTGTCGAATAGGTCTCACGGGCTGAAACAATCGGTTCAATTTTGGAAACCCCTGCATCAGGCAAAGAACTTAAAGAGACAATTTCTGTTGATAATGAATCATTATGTGTTTTTACATCACCTAACATTTCAATCCAAACTTTAAGTTGATAACTACCAGGGATTAACAAATCGGCTAAAACAGAAAAGGCTTGTTCTTCTTTTTCGCCAGTTAACAGCTTGGTATCAAACTCCTGCATCACCGGAGACAGGCTATCAATCTGATAAAAGGCTTTAAAGTGCTCAATATTTTCAGCGCCCGTATTGGCCACAACAAAAGCGATCTCTTCCTGATCTGTTTTTATACCTTCGAGTGGTGAAGGTTTTGTTATTTCGCTAAGGATCAAATCAACCGAATCCCTGTTAACACAATGAACACGAGCAAGCCACCCCAACTCTTCAACACCTCCATCTGAAACAAATTCAAAAGTTAGCTCTCCACCCAATGCTGATGAAGTATGTGATTGTGGCAATACATCCCCCGTATTTACAGCCAAAAGAGGAGATGAAGTATCCGTCCCGTTGTATATGTATAGATATTCGAAATTTTCTTCAAGATTAAACTCCTCAAAAACGATAGCTGTTGTTTTCATTTCATCTTCGGGAATAAATGTGATTGTAGTATGTTGATCAGCCTTATAATTTTCAAATAGTCCACCATCATCCGTAAAACGGGCATCACAAGTATAGACTGTATCCAAACCACTCCCCATTCTTACAGAAAGAGTATCGACAGTAAAACTAATACTTTGCTGATTATTTTTAGGGTTAGAATCGTTTTCGGCAAGTACACCTGCAGCAATAACATATTTACCTTCGGCTGACAAATCTGCCTTTTGACTAAAAGTATAATTTATTTCGGCGAATAATGGTATCGTATCGGTAATTGTTTCTTGCACCACATTACCATCATTGATCTGATAACTGACAGGAATTTCGAATCCATCAGCACCGGAAAGATTCCGAACACAAACAGTTATGGGCTCACTTTGGCTAAAACCATTACCATAAGATAACGTTTCCAATTTATAATCGCCATTTAATTCGTCAATCCTAACATTATCGATAGCAACAAAATCGCCTAAATCCCAACCAACGTAGTATCGGTACTTACACACGGCCTCAAAAACAATTGAGATAGATGCTTCTCCTGCCAGATTAGACAAATCGTAATAAAGAGTTTTATAACTTTCGCTTATCGTATCGCCAAAAATTGTATTCCCGTTTAAATCTGCCATATATTCACCATTTACTACTACCCGAAAATAGGAAGTGCCCTGATTTTCAACATATTTTTGACGAAGATCGAATGACAAATACAAGTTATCCTTAGAGAAAGCAGATGCATCGACATTACATAGGCTTGCACGAACAATACTATTTGGGTTTTTCAGAAAGCAGGAATCTCCCACTGCATCAACCCAATTATCGGGTGTTTCATAAAACCACCAAGCCCCATCGAGAATGATACCAAATTTTGTTTGGTCAGTCAAATAAGAAATACCGGCACCACCATATCCTTCGGTCGTATTAAAAAGGAAATCGGATGTGTTTTCATTTTCAAAATCCTCATAAAAGGGTAATTGAACAAGCGACATTGGTTTACTTGCAACGGCGGCTATGGAACGTTCGCTCTGTGCTCCATTGGAAAGATCGATTGCCCGAATACAGAAATAAGTTGTTTCACCAGGTGTAAGTGATGTAATTTCAAAATGATTTACAGCAGCATCACCAAAATGTTCAAATACCTGACCATTCAATTTATAAACCTCATATTTTGCATTTTCAATTGAATCCCACGACAAAATGAGTGATCCTTCCATTCCGCATTGTGCCTGCGATATTTTCACATTCAAGGGAGTAGCAATAATCGAAAAAGAACCTTTAGTCTCATCGAAAGCACTCCCCGATGATATTCGCAATTTAGCATTAGCAACTACACTATCCGGAGGTACTTCCCATGTAAAATTTCGGGCTTTGGATGAAAGTTGACTCGCAATTTTTTCATAACTAAATCCATTGTCAACTGAATATTCAATAGTAATTGGCTTGGAATACCCCTCACTATCCCAACAAATAATGGCTTCAGAATTGGGAACAAGCACATCGCCAGTAAGTGGATAAGTGATTTTCAAAGTGGGCATTACCACATCGTACACCACCGAGAAATCCTGTAATCCGGCTGGGATGGTTGTACCCGAAATCCGAATGACATAAGTTCCCGCCTTAGGCTTTGTGATGCATACTTGTTCCAGATTATTCAATTGATCAATACCCCGCACAGCATCAGCTGAAGGATTTGCTGGATCGAGTATCCAGGGAAAAATGGTGGAGTCTTGGCTTATGACCATCAAATCAAGGTCGTTTACCAGTACCTTTTCTGAACCTGGTGTGCCGGCAGGATCGGTCCACGACAACATGATCCTTAGTTCGGAAACACCCTCGGGGATTTCAATTTGTTCTGTCCTTGATGCCCCATGAGTTATAGAATCTGTATAATAAGTATTCTCTTCCACTACTTCAATGGCTCTTCTACCATTAATAACACCATATCCATATTTATAATCAGGCCCAGGATTTCCTTTGTCGGTAGCAGTATTACAAGCGAATGCCCGCATTAACGAAGAAAGTGGTTTTTCTCCACCGTGTGTTTGTTTATACCGTTCAACCACAAGTGCCATGGTACCGGCAACCCCGGGTGCAGCCATTGAGGTTCCACCATTGAAGCCATAAGAATTATCAAACATTGATGAGTAAACCCAATCACCCACGCCACTGATGTTCGGAATCAGGCGACCATCGTAACTTGGTCCAAAACTACTAAAAGAGCTAATTTCTTCATTATTATCTACGCTGGCTACTAACAATGAATTTTTTAGATTCTTACTCGTCGTATAATATCCATCCGGACAATTATACTGAGCATTACCTGCAGAGTAAACAAACAAAAAGGAGGAATGTAAATTACTGATGTAATCTTCATTTTCATCAGTATTATTATAATTAAAAGGATTGGGACAGTCATCGTAATTGTACCCAAATGAGTTGGATGTTATTTCAATCCCATCTTCCTCCAATGAGATCAATCGTTCTTCAGGTACCGTTAATCCATTGGATTGCCGATTGAAATTCCAGGCATAAACCGTCGCTTCGGGAGCCATACCCTTTGCCGCAGGATCAATTATTCCTGCGCCTGCAAGTGTGCCGCAAGTATGCGTGCCGTGGTCAGAATCATGATCTTCGTATTCGCGGTTGATAATTCGATCACCAAAGTCACGATGATGTTCTACGTCTCCATCCCACAAACCAATTTTTACTCCTTTACCTGTTAAACCGTAGCCCAATCCCCGAATGTCAGAGCTAAGAACATTCGTCTTGTAGTTACGAGCGGCATTCACATTGTTGACTTGTTGCGGAGGATCAACCAAACAAATATTTTTAACCCAAGAATATGAAGCTAAGCTTTCAATTTCCGATTGAGAAATTTCAGCCCTGATATTATGAAATCTTGGAACCAAACGAACAGAAGTACTTCCCAGCTCTTTTAGAACCTGTTGCATTTGATCTTCATCCGAATAATCGAAATAGCTGATAACAACCTTTAACACCCCTTGTTGGGTTTTTGCATAAGCTGGAATATCTCCACTGGCTATTCTTTGGGCAATTTTATATTCAGGAAGGATTGGTATTAACGAACGAATAATCTTTGCATTACGAGTTTTAATGTTTGAAAAATCCTTAGTCACCGATGCGTAATAAGCATTCCCCTGGAGATAATTCATCAACACAAGACCTTCTTCTTTTAATTTCTGCTGTTGCTCAATACTAGGAATGGAATTAAACTGTATAATAAATGTATTTGAACTTTCATCATCAAGATCAAGTTTCATGCTTTTTAAAGATGAATTAAAGTCCGATGGAGGAGTAATTCTGTTTCCATTTAGAGTGAAGGAAAAAGAGTTGCTTGAAAAGTTTTGTCCCCAACAAAAAGTAACAACTAAAATGGAGAGGAATAAAGATAGAATTTTTTTCATATGTTTTTATTTAGGTAGATTGCTATTCTAGTTCGTATTTTCTGTTTCATTAATTATAATGTTACTGCATAAAATAACTACAGAGATCACCAGCTTTATAAAAGCCTTTGCCGATGTGAGAAGTTTGTTGCATCGTTCGTTTCAAAAAAAAAATAATAATTCACTTCCAAGTCGAAACAGATTCCAATACTCCTCAATATCCATATAGTTTTCCTTTTTTTAAACTACAACTAATATTAAATAGTTACATCGAGGATATGAAAAGATGAGTCCCAACAATTAGAGTAGGAGTCTCAATAATAACAATGGAAACCTACATGTCAGATAATCAGTAATAACCATACTCCTATAGAAAGGAGGCATAAAGTGTTTTTGTGGCAATATTTTTGAATAAAAAGAATGACAGGTACTTTGACAATACATTTGTTTGATTTATTTAGCTTAGTGTCTAAGCTTTAATTGACGAAGGATACAATCAAATAC
>JAQIBQ010000466.1 GCA_027859005.1 Prolixibacteraceae bacterium
TTATTAACCATTAATGCTGATTATCAACCGTGTATCCTATTTTTCAGCAAGCCCTAAAGTAGCTGCAATGAATTGAAAATCGCTAAAAGCAAATTGCAGGGTTTTAACCATTTAATAGAAAATAAATTGATCAACAATTTAGACCTACTTCTCACCAACTACTTTGTATCCTTTTTTCTCGATAGCAGCAGCAAGTTCTTTTTTTGTAAGCTGGCTAGCATCGTATTGTATATATGCGGTTGAGTCTTCGTAATTGGCTTCAATTTTAATCAAACCGGACAATTCACCAACGCTACTTTGCACTGTCATTTCGCAATGGTCACAGGTCATCCCTTCAACATGCAAAACAGTTTTTACGGTATCGGAAACAGTGCTTAATGTTCCGTTTGTAGTTGATGTTTTTTTTGAATTACAAGCAAATAATCCAAGGATAATAGCAAAAATGAAGATTATTTTTTTCATGAGTAGAGTTGTTTGGTTTTTATTTTATAATAAGATCATCAATAATCTCTTCGATATCGGCGCTTGCTTTTCCAATTACATCGTCAACCAAGCCGCCCATATCGGAAGCCATTGCGGCAGAGTTCATTCTTGAAATATACGTTTTACCATTGGTTCTCACATAAATCGAGACCCTGCAAGGCATCATACTACTAACTACACGTTCTTGATTGCTAAACAAAATCTTTGATGAATAATCGGGATTACACAGGGAAAAGGCTTTAACAGGTTGAACGTTATAGCCACTTTTTTCCATCGATTTTTGAAGGTCGTAGGTTTTCAGTATTTTCCAGCCTTCAGTTTCGGCTACGAGTGCTTCGAATTGAGCAACTGTTTCTTCGAATTTATACTTTGAAGTACTTTCAATAAAATATTCCTCTGGTTTATTATTCCTTGTAACAAAGAATATTACGATTCCTCCTATTAATAAACCAACTATAAAAAGGGAGATGTTCTTCATGGTTATTTAGATTTTTTTGTTATGTTAAATATGCTTACTGTCAGAGAATAAAATCAACGATTATTAAGAGCATTACCAATAAATACATTGTATTCAACAATAAGAAATTTTTACCAAATTGCAAGTCAATTTTCTTGACTAAATCCTTACTTATTACGAATAAGAAAAACACACAATAGGCAACCAATATATAACTTGCAGCTCTTGAAAAAGGAACTAAGATTGATACTAATAATCCGGCAGCTATACCAGCAGCCATCCAGGTTACAATCATTCTATTAATCTGCGATTCATTCATTTTTTCAGTAATTACCGGGAACCCAGCCTTCTGATAATCGTTTCTATATTTCTTCATTAGCAACCAAAAATGAGGAATTTGCCCAATGAAAAAGAAAACAGCCAATATTATTATGGGCTTATCGCTTATAGCACCACCAGCAGCCATGTAACCAATAAACGGAGGAATTGCTCCAACCACTGAACCAGGAATAATTGCGTACGGCGTTTTTCTTTTTAGTGGAGTATAAATTCCATTGTACCAAAAAGCAGCAAACATACTTACCAACCATACCTGAAAAGAAAATCCAAAAAATAAAATAACAGAACCCAAAGCAAAAAACGAGATGCAAATCCCAATTGCTTCGTTTAAGGTTAATAATTTTGAAGGTAAGGGTCGTTTCTGTGTACGAGGCATTAGTATATCGAGCTTACGTTCTTGAATGTGATTCAATGCCGATGAAGCGCCAATAATAAACATTAGCCCAATTGAAAAAATAAAAATATCTAAGTTTATTTCCTTACTATAAAGCACAAAGCCAGCAAAAGCTGAAAGAGCTACTGCAACCGACACTTTAAACTTAGTAAGATCGAGCAAGGCTTTCCACTTAAGGTTTAAACTTATCATATGTGTTTTAACTTCAGTCATTTATTCACTTAAAGTTTTCAGATATTCTATTATGAGTTCGATATCGTCGTTGGTTAAAATGTCTTTATAAGGTAACATTAGTCCTTTATTGTAGCCTTGAACAATTTCTGCATTTGGATAATAAATTGAACGATGAATATATTCTTCGTCTACCGTAATTTCTTTTTCGCCAGAAGGAGTAATAACAATTTCTTGATTACCATAAAGGCCTTTGTAAGTGGGTCCAACTAATTTAGATCCATCTATTGAATGGCAGGCAAAACAACCAGTGGACTCCATTAGGTCGTATCCGGCTTGGGCTAACGATTCCCCTTCAACAGGCACAACCTTAGTAGTATCAACATACCAGCTTTGGAAAGCACTATCGCTAAGCACTTTCACTGTTGATAACATATACGAATGGCTTAAGCCACAATACTCGGTACAAAATAAATCGAACTCGCCTTCTAGCTGAGGAATAAACCACATCTCCTTTTCTCGGCCAGGTACCATATCTTCTTTTACTCTAAAAGCAGGAATGTATAAACTATGTATAACATCCAATGCTATCAATTCTAGTTTTACAGCTTTATTCTTTGGAAGTATTAGATTTTTTTCGCGTTTCCCGTTTGGATAAATAAAATTAAACTGCCACATGCGTGCCTCAGCCTTAATGGTAAAAGCATCTTTCGGAATTTTTTGCATTGGTTTCCATCCTGCCCATCCAAAATAGAACATTCCTAAAACCAAGAGAATTGGAACACCGGTCCAAATAATTTCAAGTGTTGTACTTCCTTTTATTTGAGTTGCTTTTGGATTTCGTTTATTGTTATAACGGAAAACAAAATAAATCATAGTAACAGTAATGGCTACTAAAAAGAATATCGATACCGCATATATTATTACAAAAGCTGTATCAACACCTTTGACAAAGTTAGAAGCTGCTAAGTCTGGATTTTCGTACATAACTATCGGTTAACGTAATCAATAAATGTTACAAATAATACTGCAAAAAATAGGAGAAACACAAACATCGCCATTCGTCGATATAATGGCTTATCGTATTTAAGGTGCATAAAATAATACAATACAAAATAAGATTTAATGGCTGCAAAAATTAGTGCCGCAGCAACGGTGTATTCACGTAACTCAATATTAGTAATACCTACCGACAGAAGTGTTAAGGTAATTAAACCCAACAAAATAAAAAGGTAAGTTTTATACGAAACAATATGATGTTTTTCTTCGCTACTCATAGTTATCAGGTTATTAAATAAAACAATGGGAATAAGAATATCCAAATAATATCAACCAAGTGCCAATACAATCCTGAGTTTTCTAACAATTGATTATTATCAGAAGTCATTGTTTTGTTTTGCAAGCGACTCAATACAACAAACATTAAAATCAAACCAATAATAATGTGCAAAGCATGCAAACCCGTCATGGCAAAATAAAGTCCAAAAAAGAGTATTTCACCCTGACTAAGTTCCATTAAGTAATCAGAGCCCGGATACAAATTGTGTTCAAATTTTGCTCCCCATTCGAAATACTTATTAATTAAAAAAACGATAGCCAGAATAATAGTTGCCGAAGTAAGTATTTTGCTTGTGCCAATTTTACCCAATTGAACAGCAGTATAAGCCATTGCAAGAGTAGCACTACTAGTCAGCAATATAATTGTATTAATTAATCCTACCGATAAATCGAGCTCCTCAGCTGCCATATGAAAGGCTACAGGGTTCTTGAAACGATAAATAGAATAAGCAATAAAGAGACCACCAAAGAGCAATAATTCAGTAAAAATGAAAAGCCACATACCAATTTTCGACGCTTCATCGTCACGGTGTAAATGTATATCAGTCATAGTATTCATCTTTTATTTGTACTCATATGGCCCGTCGTCTTCTCCCAAAGTAGGAATTTCATCGAAATTCAAAACAGGAGGTGGCGATGGAACTGTCCATTCTAAAGTTTTACCATGCCATGGATCTACTTCAGCAGGAGCACCGTTACGCGATGAACGAATAAGATTAATTAACACAATAAAGAAACCCGTAGCCATTACCCACGATCCCATGGTTGATAGAATATTTGCAGCATGGAACTGAGGTAAATAATCGAAATAACGACGCGGCATACCAATCATGCCCAAATAAAACATTGGTGCATACAACGCATTAAACCCAATGAACATGATAACCAATCCGGTATTAGCCCACTGAGCATCGTACATGCGTCCGTACATTTTAGGGAACCAATAATGCATTGCACCTAAAAATGCAAAGCCGGTTCCACCAAATACAATGTAATGGAAGTGTCCAACAACAAAAGCAGTATCGTGTAAATACACATCAGTTGCTAAAGCACCTAAGGCCATTCCCGAAAGTCCTCCAACCATAAACACAAACATGAATGCAAGTGCCCAATAGAGCGGAGTTTTCAAGTTAATTGAAGCCTTATGCAATGTTGCCACCCAGTTAAATACTTTAATTGCACTTGGAATCGCAACTAAAAAGGTGAGTAATGAGAAAGTATACAATGCCGTTCCACTCATACCTGAGGTAAACATGTGATGCCCCCAAACAAAATAGCCAACAAAAGCGATGGCCATTGTAGAAATTATTATGGCTTTGTAACCAAAAATATGTTTTTGCGAAAAAGTTGGAATAATTTCAGAGATTACTCCCATGGCGGGGAGTATCATTATATACACTGCAGGGTGAGAATAAATCCAGAACAAATGCTGATACAAAATTGGATCGCCTCCTAAAGCCGGATCGAAGAAACCAATGTTAAGGGTTCGTTCCAGAATAACCATTACCAGAGTAATACCTACTATCGGAGTTGCTAGCAATTGAATCCATGCTGTTCCGTACAACGACCAAACAAAGAGTGGCATTTTAAACCATCCCATACCTGGGCAACGCAAACGGTGAATGGTAACAATAAAGTTAAGACCTGTTACAATAGATGAAAAACCTAAAACGAATGCTCCCAAAACGGCCGGCAACATGTTTGTTCCGGTTTTAAAACTATAGGGTGCATAAAAAGTCCAGCCAGTATCTGGTGGTCCGTCGCCAAAAAATTGTGATGATATAGCTATTGTAGCACCAACAATATAAATCCACCAGCTTAATAAATTAAGTTTTGGAAAAGCAACATCTTTTGCTCCAATTAATATGGGCAGAAAAAAGTTTCCAAAAACAGCTGGAAGGCCAGGAACAACAATTAGGAATATCATGATTATACCATGCAAAGTAAATGTTGCATTATAATCTTGCGCCCCCATAATAGTTTTACCAGGTGCCAACAACTCAAATTTCATGGCTAATCCTAAAGAAAGACCAACAATGAATAAAGCCATCATTGAATACAAATAAAGAAGTCCAATTCTTTTATGGTCTGTTGAAAAAATCCAGCTAAAAAGCCCCTTTTTCCCCGGCACATGTAAGTAATCGGGTTCATTAGATAGGTTTACGGTTTGAGAGATCTAATAAAGTTTAAATGAATTTTTCTTTTTTGATTTCAGAAACAATACAGCTAAAAAGATAAGTGCAATAAAAATAATCATTGCACCCATTACGCGGGTAACATTCAGCACATAACTCTGTCCTACAGGGTCGTATGAATAACAAAACTGAAGCACTTTATTAATACTCGGTCCTATTTTGCCTTGAGAAGCTTCTATCAAAGCCATTTTCCATTCAAAAGGAAGAAAGTAAATTCCATTTAAATAACGCACAATTTTGCCATCGGGAGATAAGATCACAATCGATGCTGCGTGCAAAAAATCGTTGCCAGTTTTTTTGTATTTAAATCCTGTTGCATTTGTTCCTTTAGCAATACTAGCACTATCGGAGGCAAAATATAACCAGCCTTTTTCGGCTTGATCTTTATTTTGCATTAAAGCGAAGTAATTTTTCTTCTTCCGTGTTCCCAAATCAACGGTTTCGGTTGGATCAAAACTAATGGTTAGTATTTGGTAATCTTCACCCAAGATTAAATCCGATTTATCGGCTACTTCGGCTATCCCACTCATAAGTGGACTACAGATGCCTGGACATCGGTAATAGACAAAATTTACAATAGTTGGTTTGTCAACTAAGGAAATCAAGTCAACTGTGTCGAGGTTCTCATTAATTATAAAAACTCCTTCGGGAAAATAGTCGCCTAAATGTTCAACTACACCTATCTCAGGTTCGTTATTATTTTCGCTCTTTGTTTGTCCCGAATTGGTTAGTGTAAATAATAAAACAAAGCAAATTGATAGTATAAATTTTAACATAGTAATAAGGCAATTAATTGATCGTTCTTTTCAGTGGTTTTATAGGTTTGTTTACTTTAACCGATAGGTATTTATAATGTTCAAAATTCTTTCATCAATATACAGGTAAATTTTAAAAAATAAAACGACCATTTAACACAAATTAACGCTTACGATTTATACTGAGGAAATTAGAGAAACAAACAAGTAATAACGAGAGTATTTTACAGTATAAAAAAATTAAATCATTTATCATTGTTCTACCAGACAATATTAGTGTATCGCCTAAACCCTAAATTCTTATTGTTATTGATGACAAAAAGGACATAAAAAACATCAAAGCTACTTTTGATTATTCACAATAAAAGAAAAGGGGGCTGTTTTGTATCTGGTATCAAGAAACAAATATTAGGATGATAACTATTTGTAATTTGAGATATTTTCAAATGACTATAGTATTTGTTTAATTTATGACATCAAGAATTCGCCTTCTTATTCCTCAATGAATATGAGAATAGTTTATTTTTCTGGTTCATTAATTTTGCAGATGCAAAGTAGTACTATGCTTACAATCTGTGGTATCGGCCTCCATAAAAATTTGTTTGATTCAAAATGAAACCTTAGGGAGACAGGGAAGCTATTCCGAAATCGGGATAGATCACCCAGCCGAACTTTGGTTTCATAAAGAAGAGAACAAAGATTTTATGGTAGCCGGGGGCTTTTTGCTAACTCTTTTTTGGGCTCGTGAATTGTAGCGTAGCACAATTCATGAACGCCTTTAATTTTCTATCTGTGAATAAAAAAGTTAGTCTAACGGAAGCAT